>NZ_JBFAPH010000008.1:0-33840 GCF_040675635.1 Streptomyces sp. NPDC049577 | reverse complement strand
ACCGACCGTCCGTTCAACCGGGACCGTCGTGACGACCGTCCGTCGGGTGGTTTCCGTCGTGACGACCGTCCGTCGGGTGGCTTCCGCCGTGACGACCGTCCGTCCCACGGCGGCGGCTACCGCTCCGGCGGCGGCGACCGTCCGTTCAACCGCGACCGTCGCGACGACCGCCCCTCCGGCGGCCACCGCGCCGGCGGTGACCGCCCCTACGGCCGCCGTGACGACCACCGCGGCTCGGCCGGCTTCGACCGCCGCGCCGACAAGCCGCGCTGGAAGCGCAACGGCTGACCTGCCCCGCAGATCTGAGGGCCCGTACGGCATCCCCGCCGCACGGGCCCTCCCGCGTCGGCCGCCCTGTACAAGTGCGTGGCCCCCAACGACTCGGGATCCGGCCTCCGGCCGGGCTATGCTGCGGGGTGCGGGCCGTTAGCTCAATTGGCAGAGCAGTGGACTTTTAATCCATTGGTTGTGGGTTCGAGTCCCACACGGCCTACCGCCGGACAGGTCACGGCACCGCCCTGACCTGCATCTTTCCGCCCCGACCGGGTTCTCCCGGCCGGGGCGGAGGCGTATGCGCGGGCCGCGTGAGCCCCAGCAGCATCACGTCATGGAGCACGGCACCCTCCCAGGGCCGCACTTGGCCCACGGACCGGTATCCCCACGCCCGGTAAGCGGCCTGCGCGGCCACCACGTCGCAGCGGACGTTGAGCACCGCGCGCTCCGCCGCGCAGTCCTCCAGCAGGGCGTCGTGCAGCCGCCGCCCCACTCCCCGCCCGCGCCACGGCGGCCGCACGGCGAGCTCCAGGACACCGAAGCTGCGGCGGCCGTCCTCACGGCGCGTCTCGGCGGGCACGGCCGCGGACAGCGGGTCCCACCACCGCGTGGTCGCGTCGAGCGGATGACCGTAAGCGAGACCGACCGGTTCACCGGAAACGGTGCGGGCGAGGGCGATGCGGAAATCCGCCCGGCGGGTCTGGGAACGGAAACGACGCGCGGCGGCCGCGAAGTCGTCCTCGGCCTCACCGTAGGGCGGCTCGGCGAACACCTCGGCATAGACCACCCCGACATCCGCCGCGACCCGCGCCGCGGCGGGGCCTTCCAGACACTCGACGACAACGGGCTCGTGGCTGCTCATGCGGTACTCCCTCGGGCGGGCGGCCGGATGCGTCCGCCGAACCCTAAGGCCCTGGCCGGATTCGTTCCGGCCGGGGCCTCGCCCACGTGGAGTGCGTCATAACCGCGTTGACACGCACGAGCGCCTGTAATTTAGTCGTTTTTCACCCGTAAATCTTTGATCTGGGGGAGCACGTCATCGTGTCGAAGCGCACCACCCTGGCCGCCGCCGGCTGTGTCGTTCTGATAGCCGCGGGGTCCGTCGCCTGCGGGCCCGCCGAGAAGCTGGAGGCGGGGGCGAAGGTGCAGCGCGCTTTCGACAAGCTGATGAAGCAGAAGTCGGTGGCCACGGAGGTCGGCTTCGAGGCGGACGCCGACAAGATCTTTGCCGCGCTCAAGGGCGAGGACGACTTCCAGCGGCAGGACGCCGAGACGCTCGCGGGGATGAAGCTGACGTACGCCGTCGGGGCCGGGAAGCCGCTGGGGGACCTCAAGGAGGGCGACAAGGCCGGGACCGGCGGGTTCCGGCTGGCGAAGGGCGGCAAGACGCTCGTCGACGTCCGGTACGTCGACGAGAAGTACTACTTCCAGGGCGATCTGAAGGCCCTGTCCGAGCTGCCCGCCGCCTCGAAGTCCTCGAAGGGCCGCGAGGAGAGGGGGAAGTTCGACGAGATGCTGCGCAAGGCGGACGAGCTGCCGCCCTCGCTCGCCGCGGTGAAGGGCGCCCTCAAGGGCGAGTGGGTGCGGGTCGACGCCGCGACCCTGGAGGAGTTCGCGAAGTCGGCCGGCGGCAAGGGCGACCAGAGCGGTCAGCTCGACGCGAGGAGCCAGAAGCAGCTCCTGGACGCGTTCCGCAACGCCCTCGCCGACAACGCCGAGTTCAAGGACGCGGGCGGCAAGGACGGCGCCGACCACGTGACCGTCACCGTGCCGGCCCGGAAGGCGGCGGCCGAGCTCGCCGAGGGGCTGAAGCCGCTGGAGAAGAAGCTGGGCGAGGACGGCAAGCTGTCCGACCTGAAGGACGTGCCGGACAAGAACATCAGCTTCGACGTGGCAATCAAGGACGGCTCGCTGTCGAGCCTGACCTTCGACGTGGCGCAGCTGGACAAGAAGGCCAAGGGCGAACTTCCGCTGAAGGTCGCCTTCCAGGGCGGCGCCCAGCAGGTGCACGCCCCCTCCGGCGCCAAGGAGCTCAAGCCTCAGGACCTGTTCGGCGCGGGCATGTTCCTCGCGATGAACGGCCGGGGAGACCTCGGCAAGGACGTCTGACCGCCCGGAGGCCGGGCGGAAACGAGACGGTCGTCTGTGACGGGCGCGCTACCCGTGCGAGTGGTAGCGCGCCCGGTACGTCGTCATGTGCCGGAGATGGGCGGCGCGAGCCGCCCTAGGGTGCGGGCCCGAGCCCCCGTACCGGTCCTGCGGCGGGCCGCGCGCCCACATATGCCGGAGGTACGTGGCGATGGGATACATACGACTGCTGCGCCGCCGGCCCGTGCGGGTGCTGTGGCTGTCGATGACGCTGTCCGTGATCGGCGACCGGCTCTACGGGCTCGCCACGATGTGGGTCGTGTACGCGGCGACGCGCTCGTCCTCGCTGATGGGACTGGTGGCGGTCGTCGAGTCCCTGCCGTACATCGTGCTCGGCGGCGCCGGGTCGGTGATGGCCCGGTTCGCCGACTGGCGCCCGCTGGCCCGGGTCGACGCGACGCGGGCGGTGATCGCGGTGGCCGTGCCGCTGCTGTGGCTGCCGGGCGCCGACGGCTTCGCGGTGCTGCTCTGCCTCGTCCTGCTGCTCGGCACGCTCGGCGCGGTGTTCGACCCCAACCTCGGAGCGCTGATCCCCCGGCTCGCCGGCCCGGAGGACCTCCAGCAGCTGAGCGGACTGTTCGACCTGACCACGCGGATCGCGGGGGTCGTCGGCCAGGGCGGTGTCGGCGCGCTGCTCCTGCTGGTGTCCGTCATCCAGCTGTACGCCATCGACGGCCTGACCTTCGCCGTCTCGGCCGCGGCCCTCGCCTGGCTGAGCCGGCACACGGGCCGGGCGCACATCCGTCCGGGCACGAAACCCGCACCCGCACCCGCTCCCGCGCCCGCCTCCGTGCCCGCTCCCGCTCCCGCGCAGCCCGTACGGGCGATCGTCCGCGCACACCGGCAGGCCGGGATCGCGATCGCCGTGCATGCCGCCGCGTACTTCGCCACCACCGTCTCGACGGTCGGCCTGCCGCCCCTGCTGGCCGACCGTCTGGGCCAGGGACCCGCGGGCTACGGGCTGACCCTCTCCGCGTCGGCGGCCGGCGCGCTGGCCGGCAATCTGCTCACCTGCCGGCTGCCCGAGCAGTGGCCCTGGCTCGGCACCTACTGTGCGGCCTGGTCGCTGTCCGGCCTGTCGCTCGCGGGGCTCGGGGTGGCGCCGTCCGTGACGGCGGTGATCGTGCTGTGTGTCGTTTCCGGACTGCTCTTCCCGGTCTCCGTCGTGACGCTGCGCGCGCACCTGTCGCGCTTCACCCCGCCCGTCCGGCTGCGCCTGTTGACGGCCGATCAGGTGGCCGTTCGGACGGCCGGAACGGCCGGCATGCTGCTGATGCCGCTCGCCGTGGACGCGGCGCCGGCACAGGCGTTCGTCGGTGCCGGCGCGCTGCTGTCCGTGCTCGCCCTGGCCGGCTGGTGGCTGGGCGGCCGTACGCCGGACCGGCCGGTCCCGCTGGCCGGCCTGCGGCGGGGCGTGCGGGAGGCGTGAGGAAGTGGAGGAGGTGGAGGGGGTGGAGGAGGTGGTGGATCAGACCGTCTGTGCCGTGTCCGCCAGCACGATCTCGCGGATGCAGACGTTCTGCGGCTGCCGGTACGCGTAGTGGATCGCCTGCGCGACGTCGTCGGCGGTCAGACCGCCCTCCAGCGAGGCCTCGGCGGCCTGGTAGGCCGCCCGGGTGTCCGGGTCGGTGATGTGGGAGCTCAGCTCGGTGGCCGCGTAGCCGGGCGCGATGACGGTGACGCGCACGCCGTACGGCGCGGCCTGCTCGCGGATCGCCTCCGAGGCCGCGTGCACGGCGAACTTGGAGGCACAGTAGACGCCGTTCATGCCGAACACCTTGCGGCCGGCGATGGAGCTGATGTTGACGATCGTTCCGCGCCGCCGGTCGGTCATGCCGGGCAGTACGGCGTGGCAGCCGTTCAGCACGCCCTTGACGTTCACGTCGAGCATGCGGTCCCACTCGGCGGGGTCCTGCGTGACGGGATCGCCGGTGAGCATGACGCCGGCGTTGTTGACGATCACGTCCGTGGGCCCGTACGCGCCCTCGCCGTCCCGCACGGCGGCGATGACGGCGGCGCGGTCGGTGACGTCGACGGCCTTGCACAGCGCGTTCGGCAGGCCGAGTTCGCGCAGCCGCTCGGTGCGCCGGGCGAGCAGCAGCAGCGGGTGCCCCTCCCGCGCGAACAGCCGGGCGCAGGCGGCGCCGAAGCCCGAACTGGCGCCGGTGATGACGACGAGACCGAGAGCCATGGGGGCCGCCTTTCGTGTCGCGGGCTTTCGTGTCGCGGGCCGGGCGCGAGGCGGGGCCCGGCAGGGGTTCAGGCCTGTCCGACGTCCATCCGGGTGACCTTTCCGCCGTCGATCCGGAAGTGCCAGAAGGTGTCGGGGAAGTTCCACTGGTCCGAGCGGAAACGGGCCAGCAGGTAGTGGCCGTCCTCCCGCTCCTCCCGGACCTCCACGCGCCCGTGCGCGTTGAAGATCTCCCGTTCGGACCAGACGTGCAGGTCCTGCTCGGCGCCGTCGTCCGTGAGCAGGGCGCCGGGGGCGAAGGCGCCGTAGAAGGCGTCGCGGTCGCCCTCGCAGAGCGCGGTGACGACCGTGCGGACGGCAGGGTCGGTGAGTTCCTCGGGCGACATCGCTGCCTCCTGCTCATGGCGGCCGGCTGCCCCGGCGGCACGGCCGCGAACGGCGCGGCGCCGTCGCGTCGCGGTCGCGGCGCCATCCCGCGTCGCCATCCGCATCGCCATCCGCGTCGCCGTGACCCGGAGCACACGCTGTCGACTCTAGGCCGGGTGTCGTACATCCGCGTGTCGGCCGGTACGGCATGGTTCGCCCCGTATGCCGGTCGGGCTGCCGCACGGCCGCCTGCCACCCGGCCGTCAGTTGCGGGAAACCCCGCGCCCCGCCCGTGTTCGCGCCGCTACGGTAAGTGCGCGGGGTGGGTGAGTGCGCCGAGGGCGGGAGGTCGAGGGTCATGGCGAGGACGCGAGCGGGCGGGGGCGAGGGCGCGGGCATGGACCGCAGCGGTCCCGGCGGTGACCCGGGCAGCGGCGAGCCGACACCGGCCGAGCAGGTGCAGGAGCTCCTGGCCCGGGCGCAGAACGGCTTCGACATCGGCGAGGGCGTCCTGGAGCGGCTGGGCACGGCCCTCATGCACCAGTGCGAGCTGCGCTCGTACCGCCAGCGCAACGACGAGCCGCGTGCCCTGCGCTGCAACACCTACCGGCACGTCTTCCTGCTCGCCGACGGCAGCAGCCTGCTGCTGTACGAGCTGGAGCACGACACCGGCCCGGAGGAGCGCTTCCTGTACGAGCTGTACGCGCGCGAGGAGGCCCTCGACGAGGCCGAGCGGCGCGTGCACGAGCGCATCGGCGGCGGCATCGGCCCCGGCAGCGAGGACGAGGAGCTGCCGGCGTGGCTCGCGGAGGAGCTGCTGCTCGCCATGGGCCCCGCGCGGCCCCGCCGGGAGTACGTCTCCGAGGAGTCCCCGGACCACGCCCGCCGACTGCTGCGCCGCGCGGAGAACACGGACGGGCCCGGCGAGGTGGTGCGCGAGCTGCTCCAGGGGGCGCTCGGCCACCACATCGCGCTGATCACCAAGCCCAGACGCCGGGGCCCCGGCCGCGACGCCACCTGGTGCCGCTTCTACGAGCACGCCTTCCTGCTGGAGGGCGGCGGCGAGGTCAGCCTGTGGGAGCTGGAGCACAACATGACCACCGACGGCCGGCTCGTCTGCGAGGTCTATCTCGACGAGGCGGAGGCCGAGGTCGCGGCGGACCGGCACGCCCGCGCGCAGGGCGTCGACTTATAGCCGTCGGCAGGGGGGCGGAGCGGCGGCGGCCGCGAAGATCACGGGGGAAGGCCGCCGTACGTGCTACACTCGTACATAGTTGCAATTGTGGTACCCATGAACTCGTGTGCGCCTACGGTTATGACCGAGGCGCATTTTTGTTTTTCGCCGGTCTGTTCCGGTCTGGGGGCCACCCCATATACAAGGAGATAGACATGGCGACTGGCACCGTGAAGTGGTTCAACTCCGAGAAGGGCTTCGGCTTCATCGAGCAGGACGGCGGCGGCCCCGACGTCTTCGCCCACTACTCGAACATCGCCTCCAACGGCTTCCGTGAGCTCTTCGAGGGTCAGAAGGTTTCCTTCGACGTCACGCAGGGCCAGAAGGGCCTGCAGGCGGAGAACATCGTCACCAACTGACGAAGCCTGAACCGAAATGGGGCCTGCACCACCGGTGCGGGCCCCATTTTCCTGATCTCACGCGGTCCGGCGTGCCACGCCGGCCCGGCGTTCGAGGTCACCGCGCGTCGGCGCGGCCCAGGGGGTCTGGGGGCGAAGCCCCCGAACAGACGGAAAGGGGCGGGACCGGGGTCGTACATCCGTGGTTCCGCACCGGCCCGCCAGCACCAGCCACGCCCCGGCCCGCACAACGGCTCCCCCGGAAAGGCCCCGCATGACCCGCTCCCCCCGTTCCGACCGCTCCGACCGCCCCGCCCGCGGCACCGGACCCCGTCCCGCCCGCGGCACCGGCTCCCGTCCGGCCCGCGGCTCCGGCGCCGGCACCCGCCCCGCGCGGCGCCCGGCCGCCGCCCCCCAGGGCGATTTCACGACGCCCGAGAGCACCACCCCGGCGCTGCCCCCGGTGGACTCCTTCGCGGACATGGGCCTCCCGGCCCCCCTGCTGAACACCCTCACCCGCGAGGGCGTCAGCGAGCCCTTCCCGATCCAGGCCGCGACCCTGCCCAACTCCCTGGCCGGCCGCGACGTGCTCGGCCGGGGCCGCACCGGCTCCGGCAAGACGCTCGCCTTCGGTCTGGCCCTGCTGGCCCGCACCGACGGCCGCCGCGCCGAGCCGGGCCGTCCGCTGGCGCTCGTCCTGGTCCCCACCCGCGAGCTGGCCCAGCAGGTCACCGACTCGCTGACCCCGTACGCCGGCGCGCTCGGCCTGCGCATGGCCACGGTCGTCGGCGGCATGTCGATAGGCCGCCAGGCCCAGTCGCTGGCGCGCGGCGCAGAGGTGCTCGTCGCCACGCCGGGCCGGCTCGCCGACCTCATCCAGCGCGGCGACTGCGCCCTCGGCGACGTCGCGATCACCGTTCTCGACGAGGCCGACCAGATGGCCGACATGGGCTTCCTGCCCCAGGTCACCCGTCTTCTCGACCAGGTCGACCCGGACGGCCAGCGGATGCTCTTCTCCGCCACCCTCGACGCCAACGTCGACCGGCTGGTGCGCCGTTTCCTGACCGACCCGGTCACCCACTCCGTGGACCCGTCCGCCGGCGCGGTCGTCACCATGGAGCACCACCTGCTGCACGTGGCCGACGCGACCGTCAAGAAGAACACGGTCGTCCGGATCGCCGCCCGCGACGGCCGCGTGATCATGTTCGTGGACACCAAGCGCGGCGCCGACCGCCTCACCAAGCAGCTCCTCGCACAGGGCGTGCGCGCCGCCGCGCTGCACGGCGGCAAGAGCCAGCCCCAGCGCAACCGCACGCTGGAGCAGTTCCGCACCGAGCAGGTCACCGCGCTCATCGCCACGAACGTCGCGGCCCGGGGCATCCACATCGACGGCCTCGACCTCGTCGTCAACATCGACCCGCCCGTCGACCACAAGGACTACCTCCACCGGGGCGGCCGCACGGCCCGCGCCGGCGAGTCGGGCACGGTGGTCACGCTCGTCCTGCCGGAGGAGCGCCGTGACATGAACCGCATGATGGCGACGGCGAAGATCACTCCGCTGACGGCCACGGTGCACCAGAACGACCCGGAGCTCGTCCGCATCACGGGCGCGCGCGAGCCGAGCGGCGTGCCGGTCGTCATCGCACCGCCGGCGCCGGCGCCCGCCCCGAAGCAGGGGCGCTCGCGCGGGGCGGGCTCGGCCGGATCCGGCGGTTCGTCGCGCGGGCGGCGCGGACGCGGACGTACGGGGGCGGGTGCCGCGGCCGCGGGCGCCGCTCCGGCGACGGGCGGACGCGGCGAGGCCCGCGCCGACGGCGCCCGCGGTGAGGGCCGTGGCGACGGCCGCTCCCGCCGCGGCTCCGGCGAGCAGCCGAGCCGTACGGGCCGCCCCGGCCGTTCCGGGCGCCCGCGCCGCGGCGGCGGCGACGGCGGCACCCGCCGCCCGGCCGCCGGCTGACGGCTGACGGCCGGTACGGACATGCTGCGGGGCGCCGTGCGACGGCGCCCCGCACGGTCCGTAGCGGACCCTGATCCAGGCGTGCACCGCGACGTGCACTGCGATAACAACTGACATTCCGTCAGATGGATCGGCGGCGTCAATTCCTCCCCAAGGGCCGAGCCCTATTCACGCGTTCGGCTTGGAATCGACCCGTCGTGTCTATTAACGTTCGATAACGCAGCACGGTTCTCACACTGCGCAAGAGGTGGGGTTCCGTGCGCCTTCGCCGAGTTCCGCGGGCGTGCCGACACCTGCGGGACCAGCACTTCAGGGAACCGGGGACCATCGCTCCGGGGTGAATCGGGCCGGCCACCCTCCGGCCTGTAGGAAGGAGCGCGCCCCCGTGGCGTCCAACAGCCCCGGCTTCGAGAACGGTTCGTACGACAACGCCTACGACAACGCCTACGAGAACGTCTACGGGCACACGCCGTACGCGGACCCCACGTACCAGGGCGCCCCGGGCGCCCCGGGTGTTGCGGCGGAAGACACCTCGCACGGCAGCCCGTTCGTCCCGGCGTACATGCCGCCGCTGCCCCGCCAGGCCTGGGAGGAGGACACCCAGTCCATGGCACAGCCCGTGGCGCCGGCTCCGGCGCCGGCCGAGGTTCCGGGCACCGCCCCGGCGCGCGGGCGGCACAAGATGCCCAAGCCGCGCGGCGGCTCGATGGCGCGCAGCAGCGCCGTCCTCGGCGTGGGCATGATCGCGGCGGTGGGCGCGAGCGGGATGGCCAGCGCCCAGGACCGTCCGCAGACGCCGATATCCGTGCCGGACGTCCCGGACCCCGCGAACCTGCCCGGGCTGGCGAACCTCGCCGCGAAGATCCCCGGAGTCGACTCCCTCCTCTCCGACGGCCCCGGCCACGAGCAGGCCCCCGCGTCCGCGCAGCCGGCCGAGGCGCAGATCGCCCGCAGCACGGCGGACGCCGGCGAGGCGCTGCGCGCCCGCATCCTCCAGCAGGCCGAGCACCAGCAGGACGCGGCCGACGAGTCGGCCCGGCAGAACGAGGCGCACGCCGCGGCGGAGGCACACCGCGAGGCCGCCGCCGCGGTGGCCCAGGCGCACAAGGAACAGCAGGAGCAGCAGGCGCGACAGGCCGAGGCGGCGGCGAAGGAGGCGCAGGAGGCGCAGGAGGCGCAGGCCCGGTCCGAGGCCGAGCAGGCCGGCCAGTCGTCACACGCCGGCCAGTCGACGCACTCCGCCCCGGAGACCGGCGGCCACGCCGCGGCCCACGGCTCGTACGTCCTGCCCGTCGCCTCGTACACGCTGACCGCCGGCTTCGGCCAGTCGGGTGATATGTGGTCCGCGAACCACACCGGAACGGATTTCGCGGCCCCCACCGGCACGCCCGTGAAGGCGGTCGGCGCCGGCACGGTCACCCAGGCGGGATGGGCCGGCGCCTACGGCTACCGGATCGTCCTGACGCTCGACGACGGCACCGAACTCTGGTTCTGCCACCTGTCATCGATGGTGGTCACGTCGGGCAAGGTCGCCGCCGGCGACGTCATCGGCCGTGTGGGTGCGACGGGCAACGTGACCGGTCCGCATCTGCATCTGGAGGTCCGTCCGGGCGGCGACGCTCCCGTCGATCCGCTGCCTTGGCTGGGGCACCGAGGTCTGCAACCCTGAAATCGCACAACCGATTGGCCGGAATGTTCTCCTGCCGATCGGGAAATCATAGGGTGTGACGCCCGAAACGATCACGACGTCCGTTCCGGCCCGCCTGGACCGACTGCCTTGGTCCCGGTGGCACTGGACGGTGGTCATCGGTCTCGGCACGGTCTGGATCCTCGACGGTCTCGAGGTCACGGTCGTGGGGAACATCGCGGGCCGGCTCTCCGAACAGGGAAGCGGACTGCAGATATCCTCCGGCGGCGTCACGGGTGTGGCAGCCGCCCTCTATGTGGCCGGAGCCTGTTCGGGCGCGCTCTTCTTCGGCTGGCTGACCGACCGGTTCGGCCGCAAGAAACTCTTCATGGTGACGCTCGCCGTCTATCTGGCGGCCACGGCGCTCACGGCGCTCTCGTACCAGTCCTGGTGGTTCTTCCTCTTCCGCTTCCTGACGGGCTTCGGTATCGGCGGCGAGTACGCGGCGATCAACTCCGCGATCGACGAGCTGATTCCGGCCGTCTACCGCGGCCGCGTCGACCTGATCATCAACGGCAGCTTCTGGCTGGGCGCGATCGGTGGTTCGCTGCTGTCGATCGTCATGCTCGACACCGCCTTCTTCGCCAAGGACGTCGGCTGGCGGCTGACGTTCGGCCTGGGCGTCGTCCTGGGCCTGGTGATCCTGCTGGTCCGGCGGCAGGTACCCGAGAGTCCGCGCTGGCTGTTCATCCACGGGCGCGGCGAGGAGGCCGAGGAGCTGGTCTGCTCCATCGAGGAGCGCGTGACGGCCCAGAAGGGCGCGCCCCTGCCGCCCGCCCAAGGGCAGATCACCATCCGGCAGCGCCGCAGCATCGGCTTCGGCGACATCGCCCACACGGTCTTCGCCCATTACCGCAAGAGGGCGATCCTGGGACTCGCGCTCTTCGTCGGCCAGGCGTTCCTCTACAACGCCATCACCTTCGGCTTCGGCGCGATACTGACCCGCTTCTTCGGCACGTCCACCTCCCACACGGGCTACTTCTTCGCCGTCATCGCGGCCGGCAACTTCCTCGGCCCGCTCCTGCTCGGCAAGCTGTTCGACACGGTGGGCCGGCGCATCATGATCTCCTCGACCTATCTGCTGTCCGGCTTCCTGCTGTACGGCACGGCCTGGCTCTTCGGCGGCGGCCACCTCGACGCGGTCACGCTCACCGCGTGCTGGGCCGTCGTCCTCTTCTTCGCCTCGGCGGGCGCGAGCAGCGCGTACCTCACCGTCTCCGAGGTGTTCCCCATGGAGACCAGGGCGATGGCGATCGCGTTCTTCTACGCCATCGGGACGGCGGCCGGCGGTATCAGCGGGCCGCTGTTGTTCTCCCACCTCACGAGCAGCGGCGTCGTCGGCGACACCGTGCTGGCCTTCCAGATCGGTGCCTCCCTGATGTGCGCGGCGGGCCTGATCGCGGCGGTCCTGGCGGTCCGGGCGGAGGGCCGCTCCCTGGAGGACATCGCCGCCCCGCTGTCCCTCCACACCACGACCCCCGCCGCGGCCGGCACGGGTACGGGCACGGAGGCGGGCCCGGAGACGGGCCCGGGGGCCGTGACGGCGGCGAGGAAGGCGACGAAGGCGAAGGCGGCGACGCGGCGGACGGCGGCGAGGAGGACGACGGCGAAGGGGGCCGCGGCGAAGAACGCCACGGCCAAGAACGCCACGGCGCCGAAGGGTGTGACGCCGAAGGGCACGCCGGCCAAGGGGGCGACGGCGAAGGGCGCGGCCGCGGGGGAGACGACCGGGCCGACCGGGCCCGCCGAGCCGAGTGCGCCGGCCGCGCCGGCCGCCCCGACCGACAAGGGGTCGGGCAAGGGCCCGGACCCCGGCCCCGACCCCGGCCCGGAACCACTGACGGCGACGGCCCCGGCGGACTGAGCAGGCGGCAGACCGTCGGACCGGCGGACCGTCAGGCCTTCGTTGCTTGATCCGATCGAGTGAGCTGCGGAATAGCCCAAAACCGGCGGACGTTGACACTCCGTATGGCTGACAAGCACCGCAAGATCGGTAACCTCTCGGTCCACCCGCTCGCCCTCGGCGGCAATGTCTTCGGCTGGACGGCGGACGAGGCGCAGTCCTTCGCCGTCCTCGACGCCTACGCCGAGGCGGGCGGCAATTTCATCGACACGGCGGACGTCTACTCGGCCTGGGCCCCCGGCAACAAGGGCGGCGAGTCCGAGGCCGTCATCGGCGACTGGATGGCCGCCCGCGGCAACCGCTCCGACATGGTCATCGCCACCAAGGTGGGTGCCGGCTACCCCGAACCGCGCGGCCTGGCCGCAGCCGGGATCAAGGCCGGCGTCGAGGAGTCCCTGCGCCGTCTGCGCACCGACTACATCGACCTCTACTACACCCACTACGACGACCCGTCCGTGCCGGTCGAGGAGTTCCTCACCGCCCTGGACGCCCTGGTGAAGGAGGGCAAGGTCCGCGAGATCGCGGCCTCCAACATCACCCCCGAGCGCCTGGCGGAGGCCCTCGAGTTCTCCGACAGCGCGGGCCTGGCCAAGTACGTGGCCGTCCAGCCGCACTACAACCTGGTCTCCCGCGACACGTACGAGGGCGCCCTGGCCGACGTCTCCGCCCGCCACGGCCTCGCGGCCGTCCCGTACTACGCGCTGGCCTCCGGCTTCCTCACCGGCAAGTACCGCCCGGGCGCCGACGTGGACAGCGCCCGCGCCGGCAGCGCCGCCAAGCACCTGGCCACCGAGCGCGGCCGGCGCGTCCTGGCCGCCCTGGACGAGGTCGCGGCCGCGCACGAGGCGGCAGTCGCCACGGTCGCCCTGGCCTGGCTCGCGTCCCGCCCGACCGTCGCGGCGCCCCTCGCCAGCGCCCGCACGGTCGAACAGCTCCCGGCGCTGCTGGCGGTGGCGGACCTGGAGCTGACGGACGCGGAGCTCGCGAAGCTGACGGAGGCCTCGGCGTAGTCGGTCCGGGCACCCCGGGTGGGTTGTGGGCAGTCGTTCCGCAGGGCGGAACGGGTGGGCACAACCCACCAGGCCCGCACCCGACCGCGTACCCCGGCTTACTGCCGCCTGATCACTCCGCGCCGCAGGCGCACCGCTCCACGGCCCAGGAGGCAGCCGCGACCGTCCCGGCGACGGCGAACACGGACGGCCACGCGCCGATCTTCTTGGCGAGGGGGTGCGACCCGGCGAACGCCGCAACGTACAGCCCGGTCAGCGCGGCCGCCTTCCCGGCCCCCGCCTTCGCCGCCCACTGCCGCGCGGCAACCGCCCCGGCCGCGGCGAGCACCACCCCGCCGAGCGGCCGCTTCTTCGTCCACCGAGCGACGCCGTACCCCCCGACCAGCCCCCCGGCGGCCACCACGGACGCCGGAACCTCTGTCATTGCAGCCACTGGCGCAACCTCCGCATCAGGTGAAGTCTCGTGATGTTGAGGCTAGCTGTGGGGGCGTAAGGCGCGACTTCGGGTTGTCCTGAAGCCCTCCCTGAGGAGGTCTGCTCGTCGCAGCGGCCCGTGCCGCATTGATATGAATGTCCGGTTGCGTGTGTGATGCATGAGAGGGAGGGGGCGTCACCATGTCTCGCTGGGACATTCAGCCGGAATCTGCGCTGACGGTGATCGGCAACACGGCGAAGATCGGCAGCAAGCTCAAGGGCCAGGCGGATTCGTACGTCAACCATGTGCAGTCGGCGGCGATGAACGTGGGTACTCTGGCAGGCCCTTGTGACCCGGTCGCGCCCGGCCCAGCGGGGGATGCCGGTTCGGCGGGGGCGGGGCTGGGCCTCGTGGGCCAGGCGCTGGTGGCGTACGCCAACCGCGCCATGGCCGACCTGGAGTTCATGGCGACACGCACGAAGAACACGCTGGAAGGCGCACAGGACGCCATCGTCGCGTACGACAACGGTGACCTGGAAATGGCCGAGCGACTGGAGAAGGCGGCCATCGAGGGCCGTGACCCGGAGGCGCTGCTCAGGGGCAAGAAGTGACCGCCATAGACCCCATGTGGATACCCCACTTCACGGGGGACCTTGGTGCACTCGAGAAGGACATAACCGGTCTGGGCAAGGATGCGTCCGACATCCGTTCCACGGGCGCGGACACCCACTCGACCTTTCAGGGGCTTTCGCCGGTCTTCGACACCCCGGAGCGAGACCAGCTCCTCGCGGCCACTCTGCCCGTGCGGCAACGAGGGGACCACTTTGCGGGCCAGCTGGGCACTGCCAAGTCGGCGCTCGCCGAGTACGCGGCGGAAGTCCGTCCGATCATTCAGGAGCTGGATCGCCTTCGGGAGCAGGCCGCCCAGTTCCGTGACTCGATCCGGGATGACGAGCACTGGCAAAGAGACCAGAAGAAGATCGACCGGAACACGGAACTGATCCAGGCGGTGGCGGTAGCCCAGGCCAGGTTCATGGCAGCCGAGGTGACGGCTGCCAACAAGATCACTGCCCTCTTCGACGGGCCGCGCTTCCGTGCGGACGACGGTACCCACCAGAAGGGGATGTACGGATACAAGCCGAGTGACGTAGCCAAGGCAGAGAAAACTCCCTGGGGCGAGGTCGAGGACCGCGAGCTCACAGGCTGGGACAAGGCCTGGCACGGAATCACCCATAACCCGCTCACGGACTTCGCGACCGGTTTCGTCGTCGACGGGACATGGGGGACGGTCAGGGGACTGGCCACCCTCTTCGGCTGGGACGGCGGTGACAAGGCCGGCGATGCGTGGGGCAAGCTCAACGACACCGTGACGGGTATCGGCCTGTACTCGGTACGACCTGTTGAACTGCTCCTGCACGCCGCCGGTCTGCCCGACAAGCCGGACGCCGACGAGACGCGCGCACGGAAAGCGGCCAGAGACTTCGGTAAGTCGCTCGTCGCCTGGGACGAGTGGGACAAGAATCCGTCGCGGGCCGCGGGTACGGTCGCCTTCAACGTGCTGACACTCGGCTCCAGCGCACTCATGAAGGCGGGAAAGGCCGGCGAAGCGGGACAGGCCGGCAAGATCGGCCTGGCCGAGCTGGCCGGCGCGGCCGGAAAGCTCGGCCAAGTCGTTGATCCGATGACGTACGTCGGCGGTGGCGCGAGGGCAGGCCTGACCGCGGTGAAGGTCGTGGGACCGAAGGTCGGCGACCTCATGTCGGAGCTGAAGCAGAACCTTGGCCGCATGCCCGACCACACGCCGAGGTCGGCCGAGACCTCGGTAAGGCTTCCTACATGGACAGGCGAGGCCCGATATCTCGACCCGGACGGCACGCTTCGTAATGCCGATCACGGGGTCCGGCAGCCGGGCGTCGCTGCTCTGAAGGAACCCGGAGGCACCGAGCTCACGGCTCGGCAGGAGCACCGGGCGATGGCACATGCGGGCGGCCACGGCTCTGCACATCCGGGGGACAACGCCCCACACGCGGCCCACAGTCCCGCTTCCGGGAGTGACAACGGGCACTCGAGTGCGCCGGGTGGCACGCATCACGGGTCCGCCGGGCACCAGTCCCACCCTGATGGTTCTCATGGGCACTCAGCCTCTGGTGGCACAAGCCATACCGGTGATGGACTCGATGGACACACCCCTTCTCCGCATCACGCCGGGCACGGTACCGGTGGCGAGGCCGCAGGACACAAGCTCAGCGGGCACATTACTGACGAGGCTTTCCATCACGTTCTCTCTGGCGAGATAAAATATGGAAGAGATGGCAGGCCGAGAGTTGCCGGATACCACTTCCGCCCCGGTGGGCGAGACCCCTGGGGCATAAAAGTCCCGAAGATCCTCAAGCTGGATCACCGCACCGGAATTACCCAGGGGAATGTGTGGATGCGCGACCCTCGGAGTGGTGAGTGGGTCATGAAGCGCAACAAAAGCACATTCTTTCCGCTGCGGTGGTCGGAGAAGGAAGTCAGGCGTGCCATGACCAAGGCTTTCGAGAATGGTAAGATCGTGGACGCCGATAGTTGTAAATGGCGGGGCGAGTACAAGGGAGTCGTCTTCGAAGGTTATTATGACGCCGTCACGGGTGACGCTGTGACTATTTATCCGCTTCTGCCTTAGTGACTGCCGTGGAGGATCGTCCGGTGATTCGCACCGAGTTTTACGTTGAAGATGAATTCCGAGTGCCGAGCTTCGCTGGCCCTTCAGAGTTGAAGGTGCTGGGAGGCTGGATCACGTCTGACATTCAGCTCTCCCCCCTTGCCATTCTCGAGGCCATCGACCTGGTGAGTGCTGCCCGGGCCAACCCGGCTGTGGGTTCGGAGGAACTCGACGGCAACGCGCATACGGCCACCATCACCGGACACGGTGTCACCGTGGAGAACATCTACGTCGACCACGTTCGAGGCGAGTTCACGCTGGATCAGGCACTGCGAGTCCTGATTGATTTCTGGGACTACTGCTGCCAGGCACACTCTGATGAGGTCGATGAGTACAGGCGTCAGTATGCCTCGGAAAATGGCCGGGACCCATTGGCTGGGATCCGCGACTTCTGCAGCTGAGGGTGATGCCCGCGAAAGTCTCACCGGGTTCCTATCCGGCGAGTGCCGAAGCGACTGATCGGTTGAGGAAGTGGCTCCTCTCTGGGGTTGGCAAATTTTACGCCATGGGTCTCGACTTCCGTGGCGCCGACCTGTCGGGCGGAGATTTCTCGGAATGCTGGTTCACCGAGTGCGTGCTATCTGACGTCGCCCTCAGGGAAACGGTGTTCTATCGAGCTGATTTGGAGGCGGCGGATCTCAGCGGAGCTGATCTGACCGGGGCAAACCTGATCCGCGCCAACCTTGACGAGGCGGTTGTCCGAGGTGCACGCCTGGACGGAGCGGACATGACGCGGGCGTCGTTGTACGAGGCTGACGCTTCTGGGGCGACCTTTCGGGGAAGGTATCTTGGCGGGTCCTCGCTTCTACAGGTCGATTTGCGAGGGGCAGACCTTACCAACGCGGCTGTGCTCGAGAACTCTTTCAAAGTGAAGGTGGACGAGTGCACCGTATTCGCGGGACTGTCCGGAACGGTCTTCGGGCCGGTTGAATACTGGGAAGGCGGATCGGCCACACAAGTCGGTGGCCGAGCACTTGAGGAGTGGCTCGCTGAGCGAGGCGCAGAGGTCCGGGTGCTCTCGTGAGCGGGTAGCAAATCGAGCTTGCGACGCCGTGCGCCGTATGCAGGTGCTGCACTGGTCATGGCCGGCGCGGTGCGGTTCTGACTTTCGCGCCGCGCCAGGGCCGGACGCCGGTGAAGGCCCGCGAGGTGGGAAGCCCCTACAGCGGGCGATCGTTACCGAGCTCGAACCACACGGACTTCCCGACGACGTCCAGCCCGTCCCAGACCAGGCTGACACCGGATGCGGCCGACAGCTGCCTGACCAGCATCAGGCCGCGCCCACGCTCGTCATCGCCGCCCACAGTGCGCAGATACGGGCGCCGGGCGGGATCGCCGTCCTGGACGGCAACGTGCACGCGGCCGTTGCCGCTGTCGACCGTCACGTCCATCGACAGCGACGAGACGCGCGCGTGCTGGACGACGTTGGCGACGACGTCCGATACGCAGACGCGGCCGCTGTCGATGAGTTCGGGGTGACCCGTCACTTCGAGGACGGAGGTGAGGAAGTCCCGCGTGAGCCGCGGCGCGGTGAGCGCTGCGGGTACAGCGAGGTGATAGGCCTCGGGCGGCCGGGGGTTGGAGTCGGAGCGGGGACTGCTGAGCGCGGCGTTGCGCATGACGTGGTCTCCCAACGCGGTCTGTCATGGACCTCCGCGCCTACGCCGTCCGTGGCTCGGTCGTCAGCCTGTTCGGTGTGTGTCAACTGGCAGGCTGAGGACTGCACTTCGGGTCTTCCCGGTGTGCGGTGCGGTATGGGTAGGGACCGTAGGGCACATGCATGTGCCGTCTCAAGCGTGGGCCAAAGCCTGCGTGTTCGGCGATGGACCGCGAGACTGAGGCGCGGCACACTTGTCGCGCAACCAGGAGAGGGACTTCGATGCCACCCCGGAGCAGTCCAACGGCCAGGCAGGCGCGGATCGGTACGGAGTTGCGCAAGCTCCGCGAAGCCTCCGGTCTGCCGGCGCGCGCCGCCGGTGATCTACTCGGTGGGAATCAAGCGCAGATCAGCCACATCGAGTCAGGCCGCTGGGGCGTCAGCGCCGAGCGCGTGCGCAGACTCGCGAACTTCTACTCCGCCAGCGATGCGAAGCTGATCGACGCGCTGTGCGCCATGGCTGAGGAGCGCGGCAAGGGGTGGTGGGAAGCCTACAGGGGAGTGCTTCCAGTTGGGTTTCTGAACATCGCGGAGCTCGAACACCACGCGACGTTTCTCCGTGCGTTTCAGACTCTCACCGTGCCTGGAATCTTCCAGACCGAGGATTACGCTCGGATCATTTTCAGCGGCCGCATCCCCGAGCTTCCGCGCGATGAGCTCCAGGCGCGAATCGAGCACCGTATGAGGCGCCGGGCTATTTTCGAACGGCCAACCCCGCCGCCCTTCGAAGCGATCATCCACGAGGCGGCACTCCGCGTCCTTTACGGCGGGCGCAAGGTGGCCCATGAGCAGCTGCGATTCCTGCTGGAGGTCTCGGAGTGGCCCACCGTGACGATCAGGGTCATCCCCTTCTCCACAGAGGAGTTCATCGGCTCCGCGCAGACGATGCTCTACGCGGGAGGGGTGGTGCCGCAGCTGGACACCGTTCAGCTTGATTCGGCCTTCGGCTCCGTCTTCCTGGACGCGAATGCGCAGCTTGCCAGCTATCGGGCCGTGTACGACGCGCTCGAACGGGTGACGCTCGGGGTTGCCGAGTCGCGTGACGTCATCAACCGTATCGCGAAGGAATTGTGAGTAGCGCGATGAGCGCACATATAGCGTGGCAGAAGTCTTCGTTCTCCGAGTCCGAGGGAAGCTGTGTAGAGCTCGCCTGGCACGAAGGGGCGATCGTCATGAGAGAGGGCGACATTCCTGAGCTGATTATTCGGATGGCCCCGGACAGAATAAGAACGCTCCTTGCTGCAGTAAAGGAACTCCGGCTGACCTCCTAGCCCGCTGACTTTCAACTTGCCTCCGGGGGTATGCGTGCACTGGCATATGCCGTCTCACGGGTGGCTTGGGCTAATGCCTGTGCCTACTGGATGATGGACACTATGTTCGCGACAGCGTTCTCACCCCCGGCCCGTCCGTGCCCCGACTGAGCGGCGCTTGCGGACCATCTTTTCCCTGTCGAGCCGCAGGTCGAGACGCCGCTCTACACGATCGAGGGCGTCGTCGACGGGATGTACGCGCAAGTCGACGGTGACTGTGGCGGATGAGGACGTCATACGCGGCTCCTGCCGTTACGCCTTCTGATGGTCCCTTACGACACGAGGTAGGTGGGTCTTCGCCGACACCCTGATGCGCTGGACGATTGCGTCGCAAATGGCCAATCACCCATAAAAGGGAACCGTCGCGTGAACGACACCACCGGCGCCGCTCTGCGCACACCTTGGCTGACCAGCTCGCAGAGGGCAACTGGCCTCGCGGCTTCCTGGGAACCGCGGTCGAGGCCGTACTGCCGGAGGACTTCATGGGCGTGCGGTCCCCCGGCCCAGCAGCGCCTCCGGACCGACGATGGGGCTTTCCCCGGCGAAGGCCCCGACACCGGGAAGCGGGCGGTCTGGGCCGACGAGAACGAGACATGAGCAGCACATGCCTCCCGGATCGTCGCTGAGCAGGCCACTGCTGCTTTCGGAGGGTGCCCATCTCTTCTCCAGGTGTTTGAACTTGCTGTCCAGACGGTCGAATGGACTAGCGCTGGCCCCGGGTGTTCGCATCCTCGAGGCGGCACCGGACGGGCAGCTCGACAACCTTCCTGCCGCTCGGGCTGGGAGAGGCGAACGACGCCTGGGCCGAGTGCTTGAGGTCGCGATCAGCACCGATGGGCTGTCCGGACGGCCCGGCGCCGGCTGCCGGACCTTGTCTGGCCTGTGACAGATTCGCCTTCTGCAGTGTCAGTCCACGCTCCCTCGGCACCGTCGATGTCTGCAGGGCTTCGACATCGTTCTGACGGGGAAGTAGGCGAAACTGGCCGGAAGTTGCTGCAACACAGCCAAGTTCATGTCTACTCTGTCATCGGCAAGGGCGATGGCTCTTGCTGAGGCTTCTAGGGCTGAGGCTCTAGGGGAGGAGGACTGGCGTGCCCAGGTATGTCCATGTACCCACTGAAGCGACGCACCAGCTGATCCGGCAGGCGTATGAGGCCGGCGGTGCCTACCAGTGGGCCCGTGAAGCGTGGAAGAACTCTCAGGAGAGCTCCGCATCGATCATCCAGTTCGGGATCGAGGAACAGGCGGCCGAGCGGCTTGGCGTCCTGCGCCGGACGATCATGGACAACGGTGAGGGGATGCGCCCCGATAATCTCAAGGACTTCCTCACCTCGTTTGGCGGTGGCGGCAAGCCCATCGGGATGGATCAGAACTTCGGCCAGGGCTTCAAGTCCTCGGTACTTCCGTGGAATCCCTACGGCGTTGTCGTCATCAGCTACACCACTGAGGCACCCGATGGCGCCATGCTGTGGATCCATAGAGACGCCCAGGGCAACTACGCGCTCCGGGAATGGGAAGCTCAGGACGAGACCGGCAGTTTTGTCGGGTACAAGGACGTCGTGGCGCCCTTCGATGACGCCGAGCATGGCTGTCACTGGGGCAAGATCCGCCCTGGCTGGATGGCCACAGGCACCATCATGGTGCTGCTCGGAGCATCTGCGAAGAGCGATACGTGGCAAGGCGATCCTGACCCCTCACGACGGGAGACCGTCGACGGTTTGATCAGGTACTTGAACGGCCGGCTCCTGGATGTCCCACTACAGGGCGACGAGCCGATCGAGACGACCGTGATGGATCTGTACACCAGGAAGAGCGCGGAGCGTCGGGCAAGCCGGGACAAAACGATTACGCTGCCCGACGGCGAGGAGAAGGTTTGGAGGCCGAGGAGAATCCATGGCCTCCGGCACTTCATCCCTGACTCCGCCCTGACCGGCGTTGTCCCCGTGGACAACCACGGTACAACTGCCGAGTGGTTCTACATCCCTGAGCCCGAGGCTCCCGTGGGCGGCTCCGCGGACTACGTCAGTCAGCGGCCCGTAGTAGCTGTGGACTATCAAAGCGAGGTCTACCACGCAGAGTCCACGAAGAGCAGGTACAGGCAGTTCGGCATTACCGATGAAATCAAGGACCGGACCTGGCTCATCCTCCACCCGCCTGTTTATAGCGACAGTCGGCATACGGAGTGGGGAATCATCACCCAAGCCTCAAGGAATATGCTTCTGAGCAAAGGCGGGTTGGAGCTGCCGTGGGAGCAATGGGGGGATGCCTTCTTCGAGAGGTTCCCTGACGAATTGGCAAAGGCTCGGGATGCCGTGCGAGCCGGAAAGTTCAGCAAGAACGACCCCTCGATCGCGAAGAATCTCTCCCGCATCTTGGACCGCTTGAACCCTCGCTTCAAAGCGTCGCGCGTACTGAGCTCGGCAGTGGGCCTCGTCATGGGGTTCCCTGCAGGGGCGAGTGAAGCGAGGCTTGCGGCTGAAGGGAGTGGCCCGAGCAATCGTCAAGGGGCTTCCAGCCGGACGGATGGAGTGCCGAGCCCACGGCAGATTCTCGTACCCGCGGTCGCTGGTAGCGTCGCCGGAAGTTCGGCGCGCGTACGCGGCGGTTACCCGTCGTTCCAGTGGAAGACATTCGAGGACGATGAGGCCAAGTACCTGGTGCAGTACAACCCCAAAGACACATTGACTGTCGACGGGGCCCAATCCCGCGGGGTGGTGTTCCTTAATGAGCGCCACCCTGTCTTCGTCCAGGAGTGCAGCTACTGGGCCGATCAGGTCTGGCCGAAGGCCGACCCGGCAGAGGTGCACAAGCTCGTCCGGCGGGTCTACGGCGAGGAAGCAGTTGCTCACGTCGTCCACGCTCAGCGTCTCAACGGTACTTTCGTGGCGAAGACCAAGGACGGCGACCCAGTGGTGATAGGCGAGGAGGACGTGCAGGACCTGCTGACACCGCAAGCTCTGTCGGCTGCCCTCCTGGGGCTGATCAATGTCGAGCAGCGAATGCTTACTCAGGGTGGTGGGCAGTTCGGGAGCAAGGCGAACGCCCAGTAGGAGCCTCTGGGTGCGTTGCCTGTGGACCGGCAACGCACCCATGTGGTGACCCTAGCGATCGAGGTGTTGGTGGATGTTCCTTGCCAGCGCCTCGGCGAGGCCGACGGGGACCGCATTGCCGATCTGGCGTGCGATGTCGACTTTGGTGCCGCACCAGTTGAAGTGCTCAGGGAACCCCTGGATCAGAGCTGCCTCAAAGTGCGTGATGGGTCGGTGCTCAGTAGGGTGGAGATATCTTCCCTTTTCCGGCTTGAAGAACTCTGTCCGGATCGTTACTGATGGGGCGTCAAGGCGGAGCCTGCCCATGACGTCATTGGAACCCGAGTTGTGGCGGTCCCAGCTTTCTGTTGAAAGATAAACCATTTCCCCGTCGATCTTCGCATATTTACCGCGAAGGTCGAGTCGGTTCCCTCCCGGGGGGATTGCCTTGTACCTGGCAATAGAAAGCGGTTTTGGGTTTCTGCCGATGTGCAGTTCATGCGTCTTGTAGACGCCGGGTACATCATCGTGCCCAAGGACTTCGCAGGTCCGGTCGGGAAGGTCTGTCGCCGCCGGTGGCTGCGCACTCTTTCGGAATATTTCCTTCACGGTTTCCCAGGGCAGCTTATCCGGGCGCTCGAAAAGAGCCGTGCTTCGTTCCCGGTAATGGGATGCCTTGGGAAATCCGAGTGGCTCGAGGTCCTTGCGTGTCGCAATCACGATGGCTCGTCGCCTGGCCTGAGGCACGCCGAAATCGGCTGCATTGAGAACAGTGGGAGGTGTCAGACGGTAATTGCGGAGGTGGCCTCTCTCGGCGGATGCCTTCAGGGCTCGGTACTCCGGAGAATTGAAAAATCGTTCGACGTTCTCGATGACGAAAATTTTCGGTTCGAGAACGGATACAACCCTCGCGTATTCTCTCCAGAGCTTATTTCTGGGATCCTCTGGATCTCCTTTTCCGAGCCCGGAGAAACCCTGGCAGGGCGGCCCTCCCAGGATCACGTCCACCTTGCCCGCGTAAGGGGATGCGTCCCACTCCTTGATATCGCCGGCGAAAACTTCGGCGGTACCCCCGTTCAGGGGGGAGAAGTTCATCGCGTAAGTTGCGGCGGCTGCCAGGTTGAACTCGACTGCGGCGATCGACCGGAACGGTGACCGTTGCCCCTCGGCCGGTTCGTACGAGTGAAACCCCTGGGTGAAGCCCCCACACCCGGCGAATAGATCGACGACGTTGATCGGGCGGTCGGTGCGGAGGGTCATGGTACGTAGAGTATAGAGCGCCGTTGACCCGACTTACGTCGGCTCAAACCCGGTGCATCGGGAGGTTTCGGTTGCTGCTGACACATGGTTGATCCTCGGAGCTCTCCGGTTGCGGATGAAGGCGCGGCTCAAGCCGCCTTGCGGGCCGGGTCCTGCAGCGCCTCGGCTATGGACTCGGCCACAGCGCAGGCGACTGGGGGTGGGAAGGCGTTGCCGACCTGCTTGGAGCGTGCTGTCTTGCCGCCCGCGAAGCGCCAGTCGGTCGGGAACCCCTGCAGGAGAGCGGCCTGCTCGGTGGTCAGCCGGGGAAACCCCTCCCAGCCGTTGTCGCCCTGGCCTTCGCTGAGTACGAAATCGTGGGCGGGAACATCATCGGCGTACGAGTTGCCGTTGACACCCAGCCGAGCCCAAGCCACCTTTGCCCTGCGGGGCCCCAGGTCTCCTCCGCCATGCTTTTCGGATCCGCCGACTATTGTGGGAGCGACGTCATTGGCATTGGCGGCCCATTTCGCTGCACCGGCCCAGCCCCGTGCGGCCATTGATGAAGCCAGGGCTTCTCCGACGGTCGGGGGGAGGTCCATCTGCAGAGGCCAGCGGAAGACTTGCTGCACGTCCTCTCGAAGGGCCACTATCAGGGCTCGTTCCCTGCGTTGTGGAACACCGAATTGCTGGGCGTCGAGTATTTGCATGTATACCTTGTATCCCAGCCTTGCAAGGTCGGATGCCACGCGTGCACGTTCGGCTGCGAATCTATTGCCCCGGAGTAGAGTGGGTGCATTTTCAAGCATGACGGCACGTGGCGACAATGCTTCGATGAGGCGCAGAGCCTCGGGAAATAGGTCGCGTTCGTCAGTTTCGCCAAGCTGCTTGCCGGCGATGGAGTAGGGGGTGCAGGGGACCCCGCCGGCGAGCAAATCCACTACGCGACCCGCAATGAACGCGGGATCGAACTGGCGCACATCGGTCTCAAATACTGACCAGTCCGGCCGGTTCATGCGCAATGTCGCGCATGCATGTTTGTTGTACTCCACAAGGCCGACGTGGCCGAAGCCGGCTCGCTCGACGCCCAGCGCCTGCCCCCCTGCTCCTGCACAAATCTCCAACGACGTCAGCCCGTTGCTCATGAACGCCATGACGGCTCCCCACCGGTCGAAGGTGGGTAGAGCCTAGTGGACATGTCTGACAGGTGGGCCTGACCTGCGAGCCTTCATCCGGACGCTTGAGGTGGCAATGAGCGGGGCGTCAGGGCCGTCGTCCCCGCGCCTTGTCGACTGTGAGGGCAATCCTGTCGGCGACCTCGGTTGGTGGTTCGTGCTCCCAGAAGCGGAGCACCAGCCAACCGAGTGATGCAAGGTGTTCGCTCGTCTCGATGTCCCGGGCCTGATTGCGCGAAAGCTTCTGCTGCCACCATGCAGCATTGGCGCGCGGGCTGGAGGAGTGCAGCGGGCAGACATGCCAGAAGCAACCATCCAGGAAGACGGCGACCTTGGGCCCAGGGAAGGCGATGTCGATCGTGCGACGCCGGAGGCCGGGAACGGGGAAGTGCAAGCGGTATCGATAGCCCGCGGCGTGAAGGCGACGCCTGACAACCAGCTCAGGGTTGGTATTCCGGCTGGCCTGTCGGCTCATCCGGAGTGACACACCCGGCGAGGACGGTATGGCTCGCACATGTCCAGTGTGCCAGCAGCGCGCTGTCCGGCGTCTAGCGATGTCGCATATGTCGACGCACGGCGCCGGTCGAACTGTCGTGCCGAGCTGGTGTACCTCGAGGGGTAACCAGAACGTCTGTTTCACGTCAGGGCAGGGGTGTGAGCTGCACTGACAAGCCGCAGATGCCGGCAGAATCATGTGAGCTACGAGATCTACGGCTGAAGGCTGATAGCAGCGCTCCCGCAGGGACCTTCAGCTCAGGCTGCGAGGCCTGGATGCTGTAGGAATGCTGACCGGGACTGGGCTACCTCCGGTCGCGCCTAGGGCAGGGAATGCTGGCACGCCTCTGCCGGACGGCATCGACGATCTGGAGGCAGCAAGCGTCTGAGGACTCGTGCTCCCAGAAGCGGAGTACGAGCCAGCCGGCTGCAGTGAGTTGCTCGTTGGTGTCTCGGTCGCGCGCCATGTTGCGCGCGACTTTGTCCGACCAGTAGCCGGTATTTGTCCGTGGCGATACGTAGTGCTCCGGGCAGCCGTGCCAGTAACAGCCGTCGATGAAGACGGCCACCTTCACCGGGCGGAACACGAGGTCCGCCGTCCGGCGAAGGCCAGGCAGAGGACGGGCATGAAGCCGGTACCGCAAGCCCTGGGCGTGGACCAGGCGCCGGATGAGCTGCTCAGGTTTGGTGTCCTGGCTACGGACGGCCTGCATGTTGCGCCGGCGGGCAGCCGAGGAGGCCCAGGAGCCAGGCGGCGCGATCCAGTCGGATTCTTCGGGCACGCTTCAGAGGGTAATGGGGCGCGGGAGGCCACTGCGTCCCGCGCCTGAGTGCTTACTCCGCCGCCCGCCGCCGGAACAGCAGGTCGTGGACGACGTGCCCCTTGTCCAGGCCCTGGCCCTCGAAGCGGGTCAGCGGCCGGAAGTCCGGGCGGGGGGCGAAGCCGCCGTCCGGCTGGGTGTTCTCGAAGTCGGGGCTCGCGGTCAGGACCTCGAGCATCTGCTCCGCGTACGGCTCCCAGTCCGTGGCGCAGTGCAGCAGCGCGCCCGGGGCCATGCGTGTGGCGGCCAGGGCCAGGAACTCCGGCTGGATCAGGCGCCGCTTGTGGTGGCGCTTCTTGGGCCAGGGGTCCGGGAAGTAGACGCGGATTCCGGCGAGGGCGTCGGGGGCGAGCATCTCGCGCAGCAGGATGATCGCGTCGCCGTTGGCGACCCGGACGTTGTTCAGCCCGTTGCGCTCGGCGAGGCCGAGCAGATTGCCCTGGCCGGGCGTGTGCACGTCACAGGCGAGGATGCCGGTGCCGGGGTCGGCGGCGGCCATCTGCGCGGTGGCCTCGCCCATGCCGAAGCCGATCTCCAGGACGACCGGGAGGTCCGGGTCGCCGAAGAGCTCGCCCAGGTCGAGGCGGCTGAGCCCGTCGATGTCCAGGCCCCACTGGGGCCACAGGCGGCGCAGCGCGTCGCCCTGCCCGGTGGTCACCCGGCTGCGGCGCGGCTGGAAGGAACGGATGCGGCGCTCGTGGTGCGAGCCCGCCGGATCCGGCGCCGGGCCGTCGGGGAACATCGGCTCCCGCCGCGCGCGGGGCGGGGCGGGGCTGGTCACTGGGGTGGGGGTGAGGTTCTCGGACACAGTTCCTCCATAGTACGGGCGCGACCGCGAAGCCCTCCGGGTCCGCGGAACCACCGCCCGGCCCTCAGTCCAGCTGCGCCAGCACCCTCCGCGCCACCTCCCGCCCGATCGGCAGCGAGGCCGTGGCCGCCGGGGACGGGGCGTTCAGCACGTGCACCATGCGCGGGGACTCCGCGAAGAGGAAGTCGTCGACGAGCGTGCCGTCCCGCAGCACGGCCTGCGCCCGCACCCCGCTCGGCGCGGGTATGAGATCGTCCGGCGTCACATCGGGCAGCAGCCTCCGCACCGCCTCCGTGAAGGCGCGCTTCGACAGCGAGCGCCGCACCTCCTCGGCCCCGTACCGCCAGTGGCGGCGGGCGAGCCGCCAGGCGCCCGGCCAGGTCAGGCTGTCGCCCAGCTCGGCCGGGCGGACCGTGCGCCGCTCGTACCCCTCGCGGGCCAGGGCCGGCACGGCGTTCGGCCCGAGGTGGACCCGGCCGTCGATGCCGCGCGTCAGGTGCACGCCCAGGAACGGGAAGGCCGGGTCCGGCACCGGATAGATCAGGCCCCGCACCAGATCCGTGCGCTCCGGGACCAGCTCGAAGTACTCCCCGCGGAAGGGGATGATCCGCACGCCAGGGTCGTCGCCGGCGAGGCGGGCCAGCCGGTCGCTGTGCAGCCCGGCACAGTTGACCAGGGCCCGCGCACGCAGCACCTCACCCCGGCCCGTACGCACCGCCACGGCCCCCGGCCGGCGCCCGACGACCCGTACCTCCGCGTCGTACCGGACGACCGCGCCCGCCTCCTCGGCGAGGCGGGCCAGCGTGCGCGCCACCGCGCCGAAGTCGCACACGCCCGTCGTACCGACGTGGATGGCGCCGATGCCGCGCACCGCCGGCTCGTGCTCGGCCATCTGGGCGGGGCCCAGCTCGCGCACGGGAATGCCGTTCTCCCGGCCGCGCTGCACCAGGGCGTGCAGCCGGGGCAGCTCCTCGCGCGCGGTGGCGACGATGAGCTTGCCGGTCACCCGGTGGGGCAGGCCGTGCTCGGCGCAGAACCGCACCATCTCGGCCGCGCCGCTCACCGCCAGCCGCGCCTTCCAGGAACCCGGCCGGTAGTAGATGCCGCTGTGGATCACTCCGCTGTTGCGCCCGGTCTGGTGCCGGGCCGGGCCGGACTCCTTCTCCAGGACGGTGACCCGCGTGCCCGGCGCGGCGCGCGTGATCGCGTAGGCCGTCGAGAGGCCCACGATTCCACCGCCGACGACCAGCACGTCGCAGTCGCCGTCGTAGCCCTCGCCGTAGCCGTGCCCGTACGCGCCGTACGTCGCCGTCACCGCCTCACCACCCCGCGCCTGCCGCCGCGGCGCTTCCCCAACGCCTGACCACCCACGACGTCCATCATGGCCTGTGCCACTGACATTCGGTCGCCACATGGCCATTCACGTGCGACTTCACCATTCCTCCACCCTGGCCGGACGCGGCACGCGAATCCCGGCGCCGACGCCCCCGCCCCTTCGTTAGGGTCATCGGGTGCATGAGTCCCCACCATCTCCGCCCCAGCTGCCGGACGCCGCCCGGCAGCACTACAAACCGCGCCGCGTCCTGTGGGACTCGCTGTGGGACAACAAGGCGGTACGCGCCGGCGTGCTCATCCTGCTCCTCGGCCTCTGCGGTCTGATCATCCTGGCCCTGGTCCGCGAACAGACCGGCACCGAGGGCTTCCTGGTCGGCCTGGGCCTGGCGGTCCTGCCCGTGCCGCTGCTCATAGCCGCGTTCCGGTGGATGGGCGGGGTCGAGCCGAAGCCCTGGCGCAACCTCGTCTTCGCCTTCGCGTGGGGCGCCTGCGCGGCCACCCTGGTGGCACTGCTCGCCAACGGCTACGCCACGAAGTGGCTGCTGAACACGATCGACGTCGCGCAGCGCTCCGACGGGGACAAATACGGTGCGACGTTCGTCGCCCCGGTCGTCGAGGAGAGCGCGAAGGGCGCGGCGATCCTGCTGCTCTTCCTCTTCCGGCGGCGCGACTTCAACGGCATCGTCGACGGCGTCGTCGTCGCCGGCATCACGGCGACGGGCTTCGCCTTCACCGAGAACATCCTCTACCTGGGCAACGCCTTCGCCTCCGACCAGAACTTCGGCTACTCCGGCCTCCAGTCGGTGACGGCGGCGACGTTCTTCATGCGCGTCCTGATGTCGCCGTTCGCCCACCCGCTCTTCACGTCGATGACGGGCCTCGGCTTCGGCTTCGCCGCCACGCTGGCCGCGCGCCGCCGGTTCCTGCGCGTCGTCGCCCCGCTGGGCGCGCTGCTCACGGCGATGTTCCTGCACGGAGTCTGGAACGGCTCGGCGGCCTTCGGCGGCGCCGGCTTCCTCGCGGTGTACGCGCTGTTCATGGTCCCGGTCTTCGGCCTGCTGACCTGGCTGACGATCTGGTCGCGCCAGAACGAGCTGCGCGTCATCCGGGCCCACCTCCAGGCCTACCAGGCCGCCGGCTGGTTCACCCCGCCGGAGCCCCTCGCGCTGTCCTCGATGCGCGCCCGCGGCATCGCCCGCGACGTCGCCCGCCGCTCCCCCGCCGGCACGGCCGCGGTCCGCACCGTCGCGGAGTACATATCCTTCGCGACCTCGCTCGCCTTCCTGCGCCACCGCGCCTACCGCGGCATCGCCGAGCCCGACTTCCAGGCCCGCGAACAGGAGCTCCTGCACCGCCTCTGGCAGCGCAAGGACACGGCCCAGCCTGCCCTGGCCCAGGCGGTCACGGTGGCCCCGCCGCCGGCCTTCGCGATGCCGATGCCCTGGCCGGGCGCCGGCCCCCAACCGGGCTGGGCACCGCCGCCCCAGGGCTGGCCGGCCCCGACGGCCGCGCCGGGCCGGCCGGGCGCGTGGACGCCTCAGCCGGGCAGCGGCCCGGGCGCACCGGGAGGACCCGGGGCTTGGCCACCGCCGGGGGGATGGGGCCGCTGAGACGGTGCGAGGGCCTGGGGGTCAGCCTCCAGGCCCTCGCGCATTCGCGAGGCGGGTACGAGCTAACGGCTCACGCCGGCGCCACCAGCAGCGGCCTGGCCCGTTCCCGCAGTTCCACCACGCGCGGCTCGTTGCCGTACGGCTCCAGCCGGTGCAGCAGGTCGCGTACGTACTCCGTCGTACGGGCCGAGGAGATGCGGCCCGCGACCTCCACCGCTCGGGTGCCCGCGGCGCAGGCCGCGTCGAGGTTGCCGGATTCCAGCTCGGCGACGGCGGAGACGACCAGGCGCAGGCCGTGGGAGCGTACGAATTCCTCGGTGGGGCGGGAGAGCGCCTGTTCGGTGAAGCGCTGGACCTGGCGGGGCATGCGGAGGTCGCGGTAGCACTCGGCGGCGTCGGCCGCGAAGCGTTCCTGGGTGTAGAAGTCGAGCCAGGAGGGGTCGGGGTCGCCCGGGCGGGCGCGCTCCAGCCAGCCTTCGGCGGCCTTGAGGGCGGCGCCGCAGGCGGGGGCGTCGCCGGCCTTGGCCTGGGCGCGGGCCTCGACGAGGCGGAAGAAGCTCATCGTGCGGGCGGTGGCGAGGCCGCGATTGCGTTCGGAGGCGGCCTGGGCGAGGTCGACGCCCTCGTCGGCGCAGCCCCGGTAGGTGGCCTGCAGGCTCATGGAGGCCAGGACGTAGCCGCCGAGCGGGACGTCGGCGGCGGCGCGGGCCAGGCGCAGGGCCTGGATGTAGTAGCGCTGGGCGGCCTCCTGCTGGCCGGTGTCGAAGGCCATCCACCCGGCCAGCCGGGTGAGTTCGGCGGCGGCGCCGAAGAGCGCGCGGCCGACCTCGTCGCTGTACCAGCCGAGCAGCAGTGGCGCGGCGTCGACGCGCAGGCACTCGGGCACCATGGAGGAACGCCAGTCGCCGCCGCCGTACTTGGAGTCCCAGCGGCGGGCGTCGTCCGCGGCCTCGCGGAGCTTGGAGACGTCGCTGTGGCCGACACGCTGCGGTAAACCGCAGTCCGGGCCGGTGCCGTGGTCGCCGGCGGCCTGGTGCGGTTCGCGGGCGACGGAGGTGTCGGCGGGCGTAATGAGCCACCGCGAGGCGGGCGTGGAGTACGCGCTGACGGAGAACGAACCGGCCAGGCTCTGCCAGATGCCCCCACCGCCGCGCCGACCGGCGAAATCGAGCCGGTACAGCTCGGTCGCCGCGCGCACCGCCTGGCCGACATCGCGCGGAAAGGAGAGCCCCACCTCCGGCGCTGGATCGGCGTCGGCGAGCCCGATCTCGTGGAGCGGAACGGGCCGGCCGAGCTTGGCCGCTATGGCGGCGGCGATCAGATGGGGCGCCGCGCCCTGCGGGATCATGCCCTTGGACACCCAGCGGGCGACGGACGTCTTGTCGTAGCGAAGGGTCAATCCGCGCTGCGCACCCAGGTCGTTGACCCGGCGGGCGAGTCCGGCGTTGCTGATCCCGGCGAGCGCAAGGAGAGTGCCCAGCTTCTCGTTCGGCCCGCGTGGCTCCCTGGACATGCGCACCCCTCGACACGACCGTGATACGACCGCCCGCCCCGGCATAGGCACGAGGCATTCGTAAACCCAGCGTAGTTCGCCGCATCCCGACCGTTAAGAGGTGTTGTCCCGGATGGCGAGATTCTGGTCCGTATGTGCGTGCACGGAGGGGCACGTGCTCCGGTTGTGTGTGGCAGTGCGCCCACCGTGCGCTCTGTCCTGGCCACCGCGGGGACGGTTCCATGGAGGGGCGTGGGTTGGCCCGCTGCACTCGATCCAGTGGGCTGGGGGAAGCCGTCGCCTCATTCCCCGCGGGCGACGGAACGGACCGGGGGGTGGTCTCCGCCTCCCGGTCCGTGCTGCCCCGGGGGTGTGCGACGCCGCGCGGGAGCAGCTCGGAGGGGTTCGGCCCGCGGCCGGCCGCGGCGCGCAGCACCTTGCGGGGAGGGCGAGTTCACCGGTCGGCCGGTCCGCGTCCGGTGGAAGCACCACGCGAGTGCGCCCCCTTACGGAGCGCATCCACGGCGCACCCTGATTTTGGCCGGATCCGGCCGTACGGGCCGACAGGGTCCGGGCGTTGTACGGATGGCGGCGGACGGGCGGCAGGCGGGCGGCGCGCCCGGGCTCGGCCGGGGGCAGGCCGGGGGTGTCCGGCGGTGACGGTCCGTCACTTCGCCCCGGCATGAGGTGAGTTGGGCGCGACCCATGTGCCGCCCGCAATCAATGTGTTGCCTGTCGGATGTCGAAACCGTCGCCTCGCTGTGCATGATGACTGCTACCGATGATTGCCACCGGCGACGTTGCCCGCCGCCGGTTCACCCGACGGTTGTCCACAGCCTGTGGAGGCGGCGATGCGCTGGTTGGTGGGGTGGAGCCGCGGCGCCGCCGCCGGGGCGGACGACGGCGCCGACGGGCCCACCGTCCATCCCGTCGGCGCACAGCTGCTCTGGGGCGACCCCGCGCCCCTGTGGGCCGTCGGCGACTGGCGGCCCGACGAGGTACGGGTCGTCCGCGCCGATCCGCGCGGCCCCTCCGCCGCCGCCGCCGACACCCGCCTCGCCGTACTGGGCCGCTGCGGCGCGAGCGACGAAGCCCTGCGCACCGGACTGCTCGCCGCGCGCGGCGGCGCCCTGCGCCATCTGACCGCCTGGCCCGGCAGTTACACCGCCGTCGCCCAGGTCGGGCGGCGGCTGACCGTCGTCGGCGATCTGGCCGGCGCGCGGCCCGTCTTCCACGCCGCCTGGGCCCACGGCACCGCCTACGCCACCGCCGCCCTGCCGCTCGCCGACCTCATCGAGGCCCAGCTCGACATCGGCCACCTCGCCGCGCTGCTCGCCTGCCCCGACTCCCCCGAGGCCCTCGGCGACGGCACGCCCTACGCCGGCGTACGGCGCGTACCGCCCGGCCACGCGCTGGTCCTGCGCGACGGCGCGCGGGACGTCACCGCGTACGAGCCCACCGCCTCGCTCGCCGTCGCCGCACCCCAGCTCGACGCCCGGGAAGCCGTCATGGGCGTGCGGGACGCCCTGGTCGAGGCCGTACGGGTACGGCTGGACGCCCCGCGCCACGCGCCCTCGCACGCCTACCTCGGCCGCGATCCCGGGCCCGTACCCGGCATGGGCCCCGCCCAGCGGCGCGCCGCGCGCGGCGGCGGCCCCGCGCCCGGCCTCGGCGCCGACCTCTCCGGAGGCAGCGCCTCCGGCACGCTGGCCCTGCTCGCCGCCGGGCTCCCGGGCGTGCCGGGCACGCACGCCGGCCTCGGCGCCGGGGGCGGGGAACGGCTGCTCGCCGTCACGTTCAACGACCTCGCCCGCGACCGCGACGCCGAACTCGAACGGGCCCGCGCGATCGCCGCCGACCCCCGGCTGCGCCACGTCATCGTCGCCGCCGGCGAGGAGGCCCTGCCCTACGCCGCCCTCGACGGCGGCCCCCTGACCGACGAGCCAGGGCCCGCGCTCGTCAGCGCCGAACGCGACCGGCGGCGGCTGGCTGCCGGCAGCGCGGACCACCTCACCGGGCACGGCGCCCGGCAGGTCCTCGACGCCCACCCCGCCCGCCTCGCCGACCTGCTGATGGACCGTCGGCGCCGCCACCTGCTGCGCCCGGTCTCCGCCCTGGCCCGCGCGGACGGGCCCGCCACGCACGCGCTGTTCGTCCCCTTCACCGTCTACCGCGCCGCCCGGCGGCTGGCCCGTACGGCCTACCGGGAGGGGCTGGAGGCCGCGGCCACGGCCCTGCAGCGGCCCGGATCGGCGGACGGCTTCGGCGAGGACGGCGTGACGGGCGCGGTCGACGCCTCGCTCGCCGCCCTCACCTGGTGCCGGCCGGGTCCGGCGGCACGCTGGCTGACCGGCGAGGCACTCGCCGAAGTATCGATTCGTCTCCAGGGCGCGGCCGTCCGCCCCACGGGCCTCCCGCAACGCCCCGGCGAGCGCCGCGCCGCCGCGGCCCTCGCCCGGCACGCCGCCGACCACCGCGTCTTCGAGCAGGCCGCCGAGATCCGCAGCCAGCGCCTGCACGCGCCGTTCCTCGACAACCAGGTCGTCCGGGCGTGCCGCGCACTTCCGGCGGCCCTGCGCGTACAACCCGGGGCGCGACAGGACATCCCGTCCAGCATGGCCCGCAGACCGCCGAAGACCGCGT
>NZ_JBFAPH010000007.1:0-51034 GCF_040675635.1 Streptomyces sp. NPDC049577 | reverse complement strand
GCAGATCGGCGCGATGACCGCGTTCCTCAGCTACCTCATGTACATCTTCATGTCGATCATGATGGCGACGTTCATGGTCATGATGCTGCCGCGCGCCGAGGTCTGCGCCGAGCGCATCCACGAGGTGCTGACCACCGAGACCAGCGTCGCGCCCCCGGTCCGTCCCGTCACCGAGCTGCGCGGCCGCGGCCGGCTGGAGCTCAGCGGTGTGGAGTTCCGTTACCCGGGCGCCGAGGAGCCGGTCCTCAAGGACGTCTCGCTGCTCGCCCGCCCCGGCGAGGTCACGGCCGTCATCGGCTCCACCGGCAGCGGCAAGTCCACGCTGCTGGGGCTCGTGCCCCGGCTCTTCGACGCCACCGCCGGCACGGTCCTGGTCGACGGCGTGGACGTCCGCGAACTCGACCCGGCCGCCATCGCCCGCGCCGTCGGGCTCGTACCGCAGAAGCCGTACCTCTTCTCCGGCACCGTCGCCTCCAACCTCCGCTACGGCAAGCCCGACGCCACCGACGACGAGCTGTGGGCCGCGCTGGAGACCGCGCAGGCCCGCGACTTCGTCGAGGCGCTGGACGGGCGGCTGGAGGCGCCGATCGCCCAGGGCGGCACCAACGTCTCCGGCGGTCAGCGCCAGCGGCTGGCCATCGCCCGGGCCCTGGTGCGCAAGCCGGAGATCTACCTCTTCGACGACTCCTTCTCCGCCCTCGACTACGCCACCGACGCCCGGCTGCGGGCCGCGCTGGCGCGCGAGACCGGGGACGCGACCGTGCTCATCGTCGCCCAGCGCGTGTCGACCATCCGCGACGCCGACCGCATCGTCGTCCTCGACGAGGGCCGCGTCGTCGGCACCGGCACCCACACCGAACTCATGGCGTCGAACGAGACGTACCGGGAGATCGTCCTCTCCCAGCTCACCGAGGAGGAAGCAGCGTGACGTCCCCGTCCCCGAAATCCGCGCAGGGCGCCCCGGCGCCGGGCGGCCCACCGGGCGGCGCCCAGCGCCGGGGTCCGGCACCGGCGGCCGGGATCGCGCGCTTCATGGGCGGCCAGCCCACCGAGAAGTCCATGGACTTCCGCGGCTCCGGCCGCCGGCTGCTCGCCCAGCTCCGCCCCGAACGGGGCCTCATATACGCGGCCCTCGTGTGCGGGCTGCTCTGTGTGGGGCTGACCGTCGCCGGCCCCAAGATCCTCGGCCGCGCCACCGACCGGATCTTCGCCGGCGTCGTCGGCGAGCAGCTGCCCGCCGGCATCACCAAGGCCGACGCCCTCGCCCATCTGCGGCAGCAGGGCAACGGCAGGATCGCCGACGTGCTGTCGGCCGTCGACTTCACGCCCGGCAAGGGCATCGACTTCGACGCCGTCGGCACGATCCTGCTGTGGGTGCTGCTGATCTACGTCGCCGCGTCCGCCTTCGGCTTCGTCCAGGCCCGCATCGCCACCACCGTCGTCCAGCGCTCGGTCTTCCGGCTGCGCGAGCAGGTCGAGGAGAAGCTGGGCCGGCTGCCGCTGAGCTACTTCGACAAGCAGCAGCGCGGCGAGGTCCTCTCCCGGGCCACCAATGACATCGACAACATCGCCCAGACCCTCCAGCAGACCCTGAGCCAGATCATGACCTCGCTGCTGACGATCGTCGGCGTGCTGGCCATGATGTTCTGGATCTCCTGGCTGCTGGCCCTGGTCGCCCTGGTCACCGTCCCCGTGTCGGTCGTCGTCGCCACGAAGATCGGCAAGCGGGCGCAGCCGCAGTTCGTCGCCCAGTGGAAGTCCACCGGCAAGCTGAACGCCCACATCGAGGAGATGTACACCGGCCACTCGCTGGTGAAGGTCTTCGGCCGCCAGGAGGAGTCCGCCGAGACGTTTCGCCGGGAGAACGAGGAGCTCTACGCCGCCGGTTTCAAGGCGCAGTTCATCTCCGGCATCATCCAGCCCGCGATGATGTTCATCGGCAACCTCAACTACGTGCTCGTCGCCGTGGTCGGCGGTCTGCGGGTGGCGAGCGGCGCGCTGTCCATCGGCGACGTGCAGGCCTTCGTGCAGTACTCCCGCCAGTTCAGCCAGCCGCTGACCCAGGTGGCCTCGATGGCCAACCTCGTGCAGTCCGGCGTCGCCTCCGCCGAGCGCGTCTTCGAACTCCTCGACGCCGAGGAGCAGTCCCCGGACGCCGAGGACGCCCCGAAGCCGGACGGCGCGGTGCGCGGCGAGGTCTCGTTCGAGAAGGTCTCCTTCCGCTACGAGCCGGACAAGCCGCTCATCGAGGACCTCACGCTCCGGGTGCGCCCGGGCCAGACCGTCGCCATCGTCGGCCCGACCGGCGCCGGCAAGACGACGCTGGTCAACCTCCTGATGCGGTTCTACGAGGTGAACGGCGGCCGCATCACCCTGGACGGCGTCGACACCGCCGCCATGTCCCGCGAGGAGCTGCGCTCCCACGTCGGCATGGTCCTCCAGGACACCTGGCTGTTCGGCGGCACCATCGCGGAGAACATCGCCTACGGCGCGCCCGACGGCGTCTCCATGGACAAGATCGTCGAGGCGGCGAGGGCCACCCACGTCGACCGCTTCGTCCGCACCCTGCCCGACGGCTACGAAACGGTGATAGACGACGAGGGCTCCAACGTCAGCGTCGGCGAGAAGCAGCTGATCACCATCGCCCGCGCGTTCCTCGCCGAGCCGGAGATCCTCGTCCTCGACGAGGCGACGAGCTCGGTCGACACCCGCACCGAGGTCCTCATCCAGCAGGCCATGGGCCGGCTGCGCACGGGCCGCACCAGCTTCGTCATCGCCCACCGCCTCTCCACGATCCGCGACGCGGACGTCATCCTCGTGATGGAGTCCGGCCGCATCGTCGAACAGGGCAGCCACGACGAGCTGCTCGCCGCGGGCGGGGCGTACGCGCGGCTGTACGAGGCGCAGTTCGCCCAGCCGGTGGCCGAGGCATAGGGCTGCGCCCCGCTCTCCCGGGCCCCCGCCGTACCGCACGGCGGGGGCCCGGTGTCTTTCCGCCCCGGCGAACCGCCCTTAGAGTCGGGATCAGCCGGTTTCCCCGGTCCGCAGCAGGGCGTCCAAAGGGCGGACACCCCGGTCCGCGAAGCGGAACCGATCGTGCGGACGCACCACGCTCCACCCTCCGCGAGCACCGCCGGCACCCCGCCATTCCCGGATGGCGGAATATTTTGTCTCGAAATACGAAACACCGGTGACACGCCCCCCGCCGCCTCCCTACGATCGGTGGCATGCAACGACAGGCGGATCTCACGAAGCGGCGGGCAGTCGACCTGTGCCGCGTCGCCGCCATGCTGTGTCGTCCCATCTGACGGGGCACGCTCCCCCCGTCCCACCTCCCGCCCCACATCGCGCACGTCACGTACGTGAAGAAGTGCGCACGTGCGCCGCGCATCCCGCACCAGCCCGGAGGAGAACAGCATGAGCCGCAGTGACGTCCTGGTGGACGCCGACTGGGTCCAGGCCCGCATCGACGACCCGAAGGTCGTCCTCGTCGAGGTCGACGAGGACACCTCGGCCTACGACAAGAACCACATCAAGAACGCCGTCCGGATCGACTGGAAGTCGGACCTCCAGGACCCGGTCCGCCGCGACTTCGTCGACCAGGCCGGCTTCGAGAAGCTGCTGTCCGAGAAGGGCATCGCCAACGACGACACCGTCGTCCTCTACGGCGGCAACAACAACTGGTTCGCCGCCTACGCCTACTGGTACTTCAAGCTCTACGGCCACCAGGACGTCCGCCTCCTCGACGGCGGCCGCAAGAAGTGGGAGCTCGACTCCCGCGACCTCGTCGCCGAGGTACCCGAGCGGGAGCGGACCGACTACCGGGCCCGGCCGCAGGACACCTCCATCCGCGCCTTCCGCGACGACGTGATCGCCGCAATCGGCACGCTCAACCTCGTCGACGTGCGCTCCCCCGACGAGTTCAGCGGCAAGCTGCTCGCCCCGGCGCACCTGCCGCAGGAGCAGTCGCAGCGCCCCGGCCACGTGCCGACCGCGCGCAACATCCCGTGGTCGAAGTCGGCCAACGACGACGGCACGTTCAAGTCGGACGACGAGCTGAAGGCCCTCTACGAGGGCGAGGGTGTGGACCTGTCCAAGGACACCATCGCCTACTGCCGCATCGGCGAGCGCTCCGCGCACACCTGGTTCGTGCTGCACGAGCTGCTCGGCCAGTCCAACGTCCGCAACTACGACGGTTCCTGGACCGAGTACGGCTCGCTGGTCGGCGTGCCGATCGAGCTCGGCGCCAACTGAACTCCTGCCGAACTCCTACTGAAAGGGAACGGGAACGCACATGTGTGGAGCGAAGGCCGGCGGCCCGGACGCCTCGACGATCAAGCCCGGTGAGACCACGATCCAGGGCTCGGTGACCCGCGACGGCGAGCCCGTCGCCGGATACGTGCGGCTGCTGGACAGCACCGGCGAGTTCACCGCCGAGGTGCCCACCTCGGCGACCGGACAGTTCCGCTTCTACGCGGCCGAGGGCACGTGGACGGTACGGGCCCTGGTCCCGGGCGCGACCGCCGACCGTACGGTCGTGGCGCGCGAGGGCGGACTGGCCGAGGTCGCCATCGCCGTCTGACCCTGACGGCACCGAGAACGGCCGGAGGGCCGCACACCCGGGGTTGGACGCCTCGGCGGGGGTGCGGCCCTCCGCGCTACCGTGGAAACGTGTACGCGCGGCGACGCCACCTGTACTTCGCCATGATGGGCACGTGTATCGGCCTGTTCGTCCTGGCGTGGGCCGTCGTGCGGCTCTGGTCGGTACCGGCCGCCGTCGGCATGTGCCTGTTCGCCATGCTGATCCCCCCGGTCGCGGCGATCGTCGCGAACCGCCGGGGCCCGGACGACCGCTGGTGGGACGACCCGTCGGGCGACCCCGAGTCCGACCGCTGGTGGGACGAGCTGGACGGCAAGCGCCGCCCCGGGGCCGGCCGGGAACAGGACGAGCGGGACTAGTGGACGAGCGGGACTAGTAGACGAGCGCCTGCACGCCGTCGGCCATGATCTCGCTGACGAAGACCTGCGAGCCGGCGATGCGGGCGCCCTCGATCAGGTCCTTCTCCTCGATGCCGCGGCGCGCGGCGCACTGCGTGCACAGCGTGATCCGGCCGCCGCCGGCCTTGATGCCCTCGATCAGCTCGGGCAGCGGCGCGGCGTGCGGCAGCTCGAACTCCTCCGCCCGCCCGGGCAGCGCGAACCACGACGACTCACCGGTCAGCCACAGCGACACCTCGACGCCGCTGGCGACGGCGACGGCCGCCACCGTGAACGCCTGCGAGCACCGCTCCGGCGCCTCCGCACCGGCCGTCACCTTGATCACGAGCTTCTTCGCCATGGCAGCAGCCTACGGGCTGATCACGTGACGAACCACGGACGATCCACCTCACAGCGCCCGGCGCGACCCGTGAGACTAGACTCGACCGCGGTCCGTCCACCCTCTCGACCAAGGAGCACGCACGTGCTTGAGGCTTTCTTCACCACCCTGCTGGTACTGGTCGCCGTCGGCGTTCTCGCGTTCGCCGGACTGACCTGGAAGAAGCTGTTCCAGGGCCAGCGCTGACCGCCCCCGTCCGCACCTCTAGCGAAGATCGTCTGAGCACATGATCGAGATTCCTTCCGACCTCCACCCCGACCTCGTGCCCCTGGCCTTCCTCCTCGGCAAGTGGGAGGGCGCCGGCGTCGCCGACTTCCCGGGCGAAGAGAAGTGCAACTTCGGGCAGGAGGTCATCTTCAGCCACGACGGCCGGGACTTCCTGGAGTACGTCTCGCACAGCTGGGTGCTCGACGCCGAGGGCAAGATGGTCCGCCCGCTGGAGACCGAGTCCGGCTACTGGCGCCTGGACAAGGACCGCAAGGTCGAGGTCGTCATGATCCGCGACCAGGGCGTCGCCGAGGTCTGGTACGGCGAGCTGGCCGACCAGAAGCCGCAGATCGACCTGGCCACGGACGCGGTCGCGCGGACCGCCGCCTCCGGCCCGTACGCCGGCGGCAAGCGCCTGTACGGCTACGTCAAGGGCGACCTCATGTGGGTCGGCGAGAAGGCCACCCCCGAGGTGCCGCTGCGCCCGTACATGTCGGCGCACCTGAAGAAGGTCGTCGACCTCAAGGAGTGGGCGGAGAGCCTGCCGGAGGACATGCCGGACGGCGTCTCCTTCTTCCGCCAGGACGGCACGCCCTACAACCCGGAGACCGGGGAGTAATCGCGCGCTCCCCCACGGCCGGGCGGCGGCCCCGCTGTGGGGGGAGTGCGGCAGGGGTGACGCTGCCTAGACTGGGGGCGTGGTGGACACCGACTGGCAGAGCGATCTCCGTAAGCGCGGCTACCGGCTGACCCCGCAGCGACAGCTCGTCCTGGAGGCGGTCGACCGGCTGGAACACGCCACGCCGGACGACATCCTCACCGAGGTCCGCAAGACCGCCGGCGGGGTCAACATCTCGACCGTCTACCGGACGCTGGAGCTGCTGGAGGAGCTGGGCCTGGTCAGCCACGCCCACCTCGGGCACGGCGCCCCGACCTACCACCTCGCCGACCGGCACCACCACATACACCTCGTCTGCCGCGACTGCACGGACGTCATCGAGGCGGACCTGTCGGTCGCCGCCGACTTCACGGCCAAGCTGCGCGAGGACTTCGGCTTCGACACCGACCTGAAGCATTTCGCGATCTTCGGCCGTTGTTCGGGCTGTGCCGGGAAGGCGGATCCCGCCGCGCCGTAGGCTTGACGACATGCCGCTTCCCACGAAGAGCCCTCTGCTGTCGCTGCCCGGCGCCGTTCCCGCCGAGGGCCCGGACGAAGGTGTCGCCGCGCACTACGGCGATCTGTTCCGCGAGCAGCGCCGGCTCGCCGACGGGGCCGGTTTCGTCGACCTCTCGCACCGCGGGGTCGTCACCGTCACCGGCCCGGACCGGCTGAGCTGGCTGCACCTCCTGCTCACCCAGCACGTGAGCGAGCTGCCGCCCGGGCAGGCCACCGAGGCCCTGATCCTCTCCCCGCACGGCCACATCGAGCACGCCCTGTCCCTCGTCGACGACGGCGGGACGACCTGGGCACATGTCGAGCCGGGCACCCAGGACGCGCTCCTCGCGTACCTGGAGAGCATGAAGTTCTTCTACAAGGTCGAGGTCGCCGACCGGACGGCCGACTTCGCCGTCATCCACCTCCCGGCCGGCTCGATCGCGGCCGCCCCCGAGGGCGTCACCGTTCGCGAGACCCCGCACGGCCGCGACCTGTTCCTGCCGCGCGAGCGCCTGTCGGCGTTCGCCGGGGAGTACGGCCCCGCCGCGGGCGTCCTGGCGTACGAGGCGCTGCGCGTGGAGGCCCACCGCCCCCGGCTGGGCCTGGAGACCGACCACCGCACCATCCCGCACGAGCTCGGCCTCATCGGCGTCGCGGTCCATCTCCAGAAGGGCTGCTACCGCGGCCAGGAGACGGTGGCCCGCGTCCACAACCTGGGGAAGCCGCCGCGCCGGCTGGTCTTTCTGCACCTCGACGGCAGCGGCGTCACCCTCCCGGGCCACGGCGCCCCCGTACGGCTGGCCGCGGACGGCCCGGAGGGCCGCCAGATCGGCTTCATCACGACATCGGCCCGCCACCACGAGCTGGGGCCGATCGCGCTGGCGCTGGTGAAGCGGAACGTCGCGGTGGACGCGACGCTCCTCGCCGGAGAGAACACGACGGCGTCGCAGGAGACGGTGGTCGAGCCGTAGCGAAGCGCGGTCGGGGGGCCTCTGGGGGTCTGGGGGCGTAGCCCCCAGTCCTCTCACACCTCCAGGAGCACCGTGAACGGCCCGTCGTTCGTCAGCGACACCTTCATGTCCGCCCCGAACACCCCGGTCTCGACGCGCGCCCCCAGCGCGCGAAGCCGAGCCACGACCTCGTCCACGAGCGGCTCGGCGACGCCGCCGGGCGCAGCCGCGTTCCAGGTCGGCCTGCGCCCCTTCCGCGCGTCACCGTAAAGCGTGAACTGCGAGATCACCAGCAGCGGCGCCCCCACGTCCGAGCAGGACTTCTCGTCCCCCAGCACCCGCAGGGACCACAGCTTGCGGGCCAGCTGCGCCGCCTTCGCCGGCGTGTCGTCGTGCGTCACGCCGACCAGCACGCACAACCCCTCCCCGACGACCTCGCCGACCACCCGTCCGTCGACGGAGACGGACGCCCCGTTCACCCTCTGCACCACAGCACGCATACGGACCATGATGCCCGGCACCCGCCGGGCCCCCCGTGAGGGCCGTTCGGGTGGAGAGCCCCTGCGGGCCGGGGGCACGGAGTGGCACGATGCGTGCAGGCGGTGTTTTCCGGCCGCGCACACCGCCCGAGGGGACGGAAATCGCGATGACCACACCCACCGAGGACTTCAAGAAGGCGGACACGCTGCACGCCAGACCGCCCAGCCAGCGCTCCGGCCCGATGGCGGACGTCCCCGGCCGGAGTCTGGGCGAGCTGGGCCTGCCCGAGCTGCGCGCGCTGCGGCGCGACGCCCAGCGCGAGGAGGCCGACCTCAGCTATGTGCGGCGGCTGCTCCAGGGGCGCATCGACATCGTGCGGGCCGAGCTGGCCCGCCGCACGGCCCAGGAGCAGGCCGGCGGCCTGCTGGAGCGGCTGTCGGAGATCCTCGCGGACGGCCCCTCCGCGCACCGCTCCTCCGCCCGTCATGTGACGCTGCGCACGCCGCGCAGCGAGGAGTGCCGACGGCTGGCCGAGCAGATGCTGTCCGAGGTGGGCCTGTCGGACCCCGGAGCCCGTACGGAGCGGGAGCTGCGGGAGGCGATGGCCCGCCTCGGGACGTACGAGCGGCAGGTGTCGGTGCGCCGCCAGCAGTTGCAGCGGATGGCGGACGATTGCGGTGCGGAGATCGCGCGAAGGTACCGTGAAGGAGAAGCGCAAGTAGACGACCTGCTCCTGTGAGACCCCGGTGAACGGCCGGTGACCCTGCGGAGCGGTCCGCAGCATCTCCGGAAGGCCGACGATGACGTCCTCCTCGACCCCCGCCCCTCCCCTCGGAACGTCCCCGGTCCTCGCCGAGGTCGTCCGGTCGGGCTTCGTCGAGGGCCGGCACCGGGGTTCCCTCGTGCTGCTGGCGGCCGACGGCTCCGTCGAGCTGGCGCTCGGCGACATCGCCGCCCCCGTCTTCCCGCGCTCCGCGAACAAGCCCATGCAGGCCGCGGCCGTCCTGCGTGCCGGGCTGGAGCTGTCCGGCGAGCGGCTGGCGCTCGCGGCGGCCAGCCACTCCGGCGAAACGTTCCATCTGGAACTGGTCCGCAAGATGATCGCCGAGTTCGGCCTCCACGACGGCCATCTGCAGACCCCGCCGGACCTGCCGTACGACCCGGTCGAGGCCGAGGCGTACCTGGCCTCCGGGCAGGTGCGCGACCGGGTCACGATGAACTGCTCCGGCAAGCACGCCGCCATGATCGCCGCCTGTGCGCTGAACGGCTGGCCGGTGGAGTCGTACCTCGACCCCGGCCACCCGCTCCAGCGGCTCGTGCTGGAGGTCGTCGAGGAAGCGGCCGGCGAGCGTGTCGCGCACGTCGGCACGGACGGCTGCGGCGCCCCGCTCATGGCGCTGTCCCTGACCGGTCTGGCCCGCGCCTTCCGCGGCTTCGTCCTCGCCGAGCCCGGCACGGCCGAGCGGGCGGTGGCGGACGCGATGCGCGCCCACCCCGAGTACGTGGCCGGCACCCGCCGCCCCGACACCTGGCTGATGCGCGAGATGCCGGGCGTCCTGGCGAAGATGGGCGCCGAGGCGGTCCAGGCGGTGGCCCTGCCGGACGGCCGTGCGCTCGCCTTCAAGATCGACGACGGTGCCGGTCGCGCCACGGGGCCCGTGCTGGCCCGCGCGCTCCAGCTGCTGGGCGTCGACTCGCCCGTGCTCGCCCGTATCGGCGAGGCCCCGCTGCTCGGCGGCGGCCTGCGGGTCGGCGAGATACGCGTGGCGTTCTGACCCCCGTGGCGGGCCGGCCGCCGGTGGCCCCCGGCGCGCGGAGCCCGCACATCCGCGCGCTGGCGTGAGAACCTCGCGCACGCCGTGAGAGCAGCGAAAAACCGGGTGCGACTCACGAGGCGCGCTGCCTAGCGTCGGTCCATGAACATCCAGGTCCGCAGCATCGACGACACCGATCTCCCCGAGTGGGTCCGCGCCCTGTACACCGGCTTCCTGATGCCGCCCGCGGCCACCAAGGAAGAGATCGAACTGCGCGGCTCGAACATGGACTTCGCCCGCACCCAGGGCGTCTTCGACGCCGGCCGCTGCGTGGGCACGCTGCGCAGCTTCGAGCAGCGGCTGAGCCTGCCCGGCGGCGCGTCGGTGACGGTCGACGCGCTGTCGAACGTCACCGTCTCCCCCACGCACCGGCGGCGCGGACTGCTCGGCCGCATGATGGAGCGGGACATCCGCGCCGCCAAGGAGCGCGGCGACGCCGCCGCCACGCTGATATCCGCCGAGTACCCGATATACGGCCGGTTCGGCTTCGGCCCCGCGACCTGGACGACGCAGTGGGAGATCGACGCGTCCCGCGCCGGGCTCGACCCGCGCCACTCCGGCCCGGAGGACGGCGGCAGCGTCGAGCTCGTCGACGGCGCCTGCGTGCGCGAGCTCGGCCCTGCCCTGCACGAGCGGCTGCGGACCGTCCGGCACGGCGCCGTCGACCGCACCGAGCGCTGGTGGCGGACGGCCACGGGCGAGATCCCCCGCCCCGGCCTGACCTGGCGCGAGCCCTTCTACGCCCTCTACCGCGCCCCCGACGGCACGCCCGAGGGCCTCGTCACCTACACCGCCGACGACCGCTGGGAGGCCAAGCGCCCCCTCAACACCGCGACCGTCACCGACCTGGTGGCCGTCACCCCCGTCGCCGAGCGGGCCCTGTGGCACTTCCTCCTGTCCATCGACTGGATCCGGACGGTCGACAGCGGCCGCCGCGCCCCGGACGACCTGCTCCCCCTGCTCCTGCCCGACCCGCGCGCGGCCCGCGTCACCACGCACGCCGACTTCCTCTGGCTGCGCCCCCTGGACGTCCCCGCGCTGCTCACGGCCCGCACGTACGCCTGCGCGGGCTCGCTCGTCCTCGACGTGACCGACCCGCAGGGCTACGCGGCCGGGCGCTGGCTGCTGGAGGCCGGCCCGGACGGCGCGAGCTGCGTGCCCACCTCCCGCCCGGCGGAACTCGCCCTGGGCGTGGGCGAACTCGGCTCCCTCTCCCTCGGCGACGAGTCCGCGGTGCGGCTGGCCGCGCTCGGCCGGGTGCGCGAGGAGCGTCCGGGCGCGGCCGGGCAGGCGGACCTGCTGCTGCGCACGGCGCGCCGCCCCTGGTGCCCGGACATTTTCTGACGGGACTTGACCTCAAGGTTGCTTGAGGTTGGAGGCTTCTTCCCGGCACACCGCGAACGCCCGCGAACACCCGAGAAGGAGCCTCCCACCATGTCCACGACTCTGACCTCCCCCTACCGCCTGGCCGTCATCGTCGCCTCCACCCGGGACGGCCGGTTCGGCCCCACGGTCGCGAACTGGCTCGGCACACAGCTCGACCTGCGCGACGACGTCGACGTGGACGTCATCGACCTCGCCGACCACCCGCTCTCGATGAACCTGAGCAGCGAGCCGGGCCCCGAGGACGCGGCCGCGCTGGCCGCCGTGACCCCGCGCCTGGAGCAGGCGGACGCGTACATCGTCATCACGCCGGAGTACAACCACAGTTACCCCGCGACGCTCAAGAACCTCATCGACCGTCATTACACGCAGTGGCGTGCCAAGCCGGTCGCCTTCGTCTCGTACGGCGGCCTCTCCGGTGGTCTGCGCGCGGTCGAGCACCTGCGGCCGGTCTTCGCGGAGCTGCACGCGGTGACGATCCGCGAGACGATCAGCCTCCACAACCCCTGGGGCGCCTTCGACGCGAACGGCCGCCACCTCGACGACTCGGCCGGCACCGCGGCCGAGAACGCGGCCAAGACCCTCCTGGACCAGCTGGCCTGGTGGGCCCTGTCCCTGCGCGAGGCCCGCGCGGCGCGGCCGTACGGCCAGTGAGTCACTCCGTTGAGGCGGACGTTCGAGGACGCGGACGACCTCGACCGCGCCCAGAACGATCTTCTGCCTGACCAGGACGGTAGCCCGTGAAGGGCCCCGTGGGGGCGGCTACTTCGGCTGGGTGAAGCGGATGCGGTTCCCGAACGGGTCGCGCAGCCCGCAGTCGATCCCGTACGGCCGCTCGGTCGGCGGCTCGGTGAACTCGACGCCGCGCGCCAGCAGCGTCTCGTAGGTCGCGTGGCAGTCCTCGGTGGTGAAGATGAGCCAGCCGGCCATCGCCCCCTTGGTCACCAGGTCACGGACCTGCGCGGCCGTCTCCTCGGACAGCGCCGGGGCGCCCGGCTTCTCCAGCAGGATCTGCCGGCCCGGCTCGCCGGGCACACCGACGGTCAGCCAGCGCATGAAGCCGAGGGGGATGTCGGCGACGACCTCCAGGCCGAGCTTGCCGACGTAGAAGTCGAGGGCCTCGTCCTGGTCGAGGACGTAGATCTGCGAGTGCGTGATGGCGTTGAACATGTCCCCAACCCTAGGGTCGGGGGTGGCGCGAGAACTTCTCCGAAACTGCTCAGCCGCGTGGCCGTGTCCACGCCATCGCGAAGCAGGTCGGAACGCCCGCCTCCGGCGCGCTCCGCCGGTACGCCCTCGGGGACTCCCCCACGATGTCGCGGAACGTCCGGCTGAACGTGCCGAGGCTGGAGAAGCCGACGTCGAAGCAGATGTCCGTCACGCTGCGGCCCGTCTCCCGCAGCAGGAACATCGCCCGTTCGACCCGGCGGCGCTGGAGGTAGCGGTGCGGCGTCTCGCCGAACGTGGCGCGGAAGACCCGGGTGAAGTGCGCCGGCGAGACATGGGCGATCGCCGCCAGGGCGGGCACGTCCAGCGGCTGGGCGTAGGCGCGGTCCATGGCGTCCCGGGCGCGCAGCATCCGGCGGTTGGAGTCCTCCGTGTCCCGGCGCGCGCGGTCGGATGCGTTGGCCATGTGCGCATCATCGCACCCATGACACCGAAGCCGTGATCGGCTACTGTGTGCCGCCTCAGGCAGTGAACGACCGAGGAGGTGAGCCCCATTACCGCTGTGGCAGACCGGGTGCTCCCGTCCCGCGGTCGTACGCACGCGTCTGCGTGACCTGACCGCTGGAGCGCCCTTCGGTATCCGAAAGGCCCTCACCTCATGTCGGCTCCGACATCCCTCACCTCCCCCTCCTCGCTCTCCACCGTCGTCCCGGCCCTGCGCGCCGCCGGCTGCGTCTTCGCCGAGGAGGAGGCCGAGCTGCTCCTCTCGGCCGCACGCACCCCGGACGAACTCGACATCATGGTGGACCGGCGCGTCGCCGGACATCCCCTCGAACACGTCCTCGGCTGGGCCGAGTTCCGGGGGCTGCGCGTCGCGGTCGACGCCGGGGTCTTCGTGCCCCGGCGCCGTACCGAGTTCCTCGCCGAGCAGGCCATCGCGCTCGCCCGGCCCGGCGCGGTGGTCGTCGACCTGTGCTGCGGCTCGGGCGCGGTGGGCGCCGCGCTGCTCGCGGCCCTCGGCACGGTCGAGCTCCACGCCGCCGACATCGACCCCGCCGCCGTGCGCTGCGCCCGCCGCAACCTCGGCGGCGACGGCCGTGTGTACGAGGGCGACCTGTACGCCCCGCTGCCCGCCCGGCTGCGGGGGCGCGTCGACGTCATCGTGGCCAACGCGCCGTACGTGCCCACCGCGTCCATCGACCTGCTGCCGCCCGAGGCCCGCGACCACGAGCCGCGGGTCGCGCTGGACGGCGGCGCGGACGGCCTCGACCTCCAGCGCCGGGTGACCGCCGGTGCGCTCGCCTGGCTGGCGCCGGACGGCCGGCTGCTGGTCGAGACCAGCGAGCGGCAGGCGCCGCGCACGGTCGGGACCTTCGCGCGCGGCGGGCTGCTCCCCCGCGTCGTGACCTGCGACGACCTGGACGCCACGGTCGTCATCGGCACACGACGCGGGTGACCGCTCCGAAGTCGCCTCTCAGTCGCCTCTCAGTCGCCGAGCATCGTCAGGTCGAGCCCGCGCAGGCGCTCCGCGTCCGCGAGGATGTCGATCTGGACGATCTTCCCGCCGCTGACGGTGAATCCCATGACCGACACCGGCCGGCCCTCCAGCGCCGCGACGATCCCCACGGCACCGTTGACCAGCGCCGGCCGGGCCTGCTGGGAGGCGCGCCGGAAGCTGAGGGCCTGGCCGGCCACGGCCGCCGCGCCCCGGACCACCTTCAGCGCCCCGCCGGCGGCCACGCCGGTGTCGGCGTGCAGGACGACGTCCGGGTCGAGGACGGCCAGCAACGCGTCGAAGTCGCCGCCCCGGGCGGCGGCGAGGAAGGCGTCCACGACCTCCCGCTGCCGCGCCAGATCCGCGTCCGGCGCGGGCGCCGCGCCCTGCACCCGGCGCCGCGCCCGGCTGGCCAGCTGCCGCGCCGCCGCCGAGCTGCGCCCGACCACGGGCGCGATCTCGTCGAACGGCACGGCGAACATGTCGTGCAGCACGAACGTCAGGCGCTCGGCGGGAGCCAGCGTCTCCAGCACGACCAGCAGCGCCAGCCCGACCGAGTCGGCCAGCAGCGCCTCGTGCTCCGGGTCGAGCGCCTCGGCGTCCGGCCGCCCGATGATCGGATCCGGCAGTCGCGCGTCCAGCGACTCCTCGCCCCGCGAGGCGCGCGAGCGCAGCATGTCCAGGCACACCCGGCCGACGACGGTGGTCAGCCAGCCGCCCAGGTTCTCCACGGCCCCGGCGTCGGCCCGGCTCAGCCGCAGCCACGCCTCCTGCACGGCGTCGTCGGCCTCGCTGAGCGACCCGAGCATCCGGTAGGCCACCGCCCGCAGATGGCCGCGGTGGGCCTCGAAGCGGTTCGCCAGGAATTCCTTCTCGTCCACCGGCCACATTCTCCCTGAACAGCCGTCACATCCGTCACTCCTGTGACGTACGGGACGGGACGGATGTGACAGCGCCCGTGACCGCGCCCGTGACCGCGCCCGTGTGCTCCGCCAGGAAGGCCTCCCAGGTCCGCCCGCCCGTCTCGACCCCGTCGAGGGAGAGGTTCTCTCCGGCCCGGTACGCGCGGCCGGCCTTCCCCGGCATGCGGACCGGCATCATCGGCCGGCTCCTGCCGCAGGTCTCCAGGTAGCCGCGGACGAGCTCGGCCAGCCCGTACACCGCCGGGCCGGCCAGGTCGGGCACCGGGCCGGCCGGTTCGCCGAGCGTCAGCTCCACGAGCCGCGCCGCCACGTCGCGGGAGTCGACCGGCTGGAAGCGCAGCCCGCCCGGCACCGGAACCACCGGCAGCTTCGCCATCTTCCGCACCACCGTCAGGACCAGATCGTGGAACTGGGCGGCGCGCAGCGTCGTCCATGCCAGCCCCGACTCGGCGACGGCCCGCTCCGCGCCCAGCTTGGACCGGAAGTAACCGAGCGGCACCCGGTCCGCCCCGATGACCGAGATGTACACGAGGTGCCGCACCCCGGCCCGGGACGCGGCCCGCACGAGATTCCGGGTCGCCTCGTCGTCGCCCTTGGCCCCGCCCGCCAGATGCAGGACGATCTCCGCGCCGTCCACCGCCGGCTCGATCCCCTCGCCCTTGAGCAGATCGCCGGTGACGTACTCGACGCCGCCCGAGCCCGGCTGCCGCGCGCCGTGCCGGCTGAGCACGCGCACCTCGCGACCGGCGTCCCGCAGGAGCGGCACGACATGCCGCCCCAGCGTGCCCGTACCACCGGTGACCAGGAGGGGTGACGTCGTGGCGCTCATGGCTGCTTCTCCGTCTTCGTTCGCGCTGTGGATCGGACCTGTTGACCGGGCCTGCTGATTCGGCCCTCACCCTCATGACTGTCCGGAACCGGGAAATGTGACAGCGAACGCGGAGGGCGAACGGACTACCGGAGATCCGCCGAAGCCGTCGCCGGCTCCGCGCGGGCGGCGTCCCAGGCCTCGCGGGCGGCCGCGATGGCCGGGCGGTGGGCGATCGACCAGTCCGCCAGGGCCTTCACGAGATGGGTGAGGCTGTGTCCCAGGTCCGTCAGCTCGTACTCCACCTGGGGCGGGATGGTGGGGTACACGGTCCGCCCGACCAGCCCGTCCCGCTCCAGCCGCCGCAGGGTGAGGGTGAGCATGCGCTGCGAGACGGCCCCCGGGATGGCGCGCTGCAACTCCTTGAACCGTCTGATGCCCGAGGCCAGTTCGACCACGACGTACACCGACCACTTGTCGCCCAGCCGGTCGAGCACGTCCCGCACCCCGCACTCGTCCTGCGGGGTGTCACAGACGATCACGGGCTCGCCCGGCACGGGAGTGGTTACCTCTGTGTGCCCTGCTGACATCAATGTGCCTCCTTACGGGATCCAGGTCCCCTCCGGAAGATGGGAACACACAGCTCAGGAGGGGTATCCCATGATTCTGATCACCGGCGCCGGCGGCGCGCTCGGCGGGCTCGTCGCCGGCGAACTGGCCGGGCGGGACGACGTCGTGCTCGGCACCCGTACGCCCCGCTCCGCCGCCGAGCGGCGCGTCGACTTCGACGATCCGTCGTCGCTCGACTTCACCGGCGTGGACACGCTGCTGATCGTCTCCGCCGGCTACGGCGAGGACGACGTCGTCATCGCCCGTCACGACGCGGCGATCTCGGCGGCCGAGAAGGCGGGCGTGCGGCACGTCGTCTACACCAGCCTCAGCGGCGACGGCGACCACCTGACGTACGCGCTCGCCCACCGCTGGACCGAACGCCGCCTCGCGCGGAGCCCGCTCGCCTGGACGGTCCTGCGCAACGGGCTCTACGCCGAGTTCCTCGCCGGCATCGCCGCCCCGGGCCCCGACGGCACGATCGCGGCGCCGCTGGGCGGGGGACGGCTGGCCGCCGTCGCCCGCGCCGACCTCGCCGCGGTGGCGGCCCGGGTGGCGAGCAGACCGGAACCGCACACGGGGCGGATCCACGAGCTCGTCGGCGAGCTTCCCCTGGGCGGCGCCGACCTGGCGCGGGCGATCGGCGGCTCCTACCGGCCCGGCTCGCTCGCCGCGACCCGCGCGGCGATCACCGCGGGGGGCGAGGCGCTGCCCTATCAGGTACCGATGCTGCTCAGCACGTACTCGGCGATCGCCGGCGGCTTCCTCGACGGCGGCGGGATCGGGGACAACGCCCTGCGCACCCTCCTGGGCCGCGAGCCCCGGCCGGCCCTGGACGTGTACGCGGCCACGGTCGCCGCGGCACGGGGATAGCCCGCCCCCGGTTGCCCGACGTCCTACGGGCACACCACCATGCGGGGATGACCGATCACCCGCCTTCCGCGACCCCGGCGCCGACGCGGCTCGCGCGGTACACGAAGACCGAGCAGAGCGAGATCCTCGGCGACGGCGACGATCCCTTCGGCGTCGCGGACGCCGGTCTGACATGGCTGCCCAAGGAGGACCACTTCGGCATCAGGCTGGAGGGCCGCCTCGTGGCCCACGCGGGCCTGCTGCGGCTGCCCGTGTCGATCGGGGGCACCGCCACGGAGGTGATGGGAGTCGGCGGAGTGGCCGTCGCCCCCGATGTGCGGGGCCGCGGGCTGGCCCGGCTGGTCGTGGCGGCGGCCCTGGATCACGCGCGGACGACGGGGCCGCGGTACGGGCTCCTCTTCTGCCGGCCTCCGCTCGTGCCCCTCTACCGGCGGCTCGGCTGGCGGGCCCTGGAGGGGGACGTCCGCGTCGAGCAACCCGCGGGACCCGTCGTCATGCCGTTGCGGACGATGTGGACGCCGTTGCGCGAGGGCGCGGAATGGCCGGCGGGCGAGGTGCGGCTGCTGTCGTTCCCCATGTGACCGGTCCGGACGCCCCCTCAGCCACGGTGGTCGCGGAGGAAGTCCCGGATGAGGGCGCCCCACTCCGCGGGCCGTTCGACGAAGGGAAGGTGCCCGGTGGCGATCTCGGCGTACCGCGCCGCGGGGATGCCGTCGGCGAGCTGCCGGTGGTGGTACGGGGTGACGAGCTGATCGAGCGTGGTGGAGACGACGAGGGCCGGCACGGTCAGCGCGGCCAGGTCGGCGCTCACGTCGACGCCGTCGATGAGCAGGTCCAGGTGGTCCGGCGTGCCGGGCGGGACGGTGGCCGCGGCCGCCTTGAGGGCGGCGTCGAGGTCGTCCTGGGACACGGCGTCGAGGGCGGGCGCACCGAAGGCGATCAACGACGTGAAGGCCGCGAGGCGTTCGGGGTCGCCCGCCCGGACCAGGTCCCGCCACAGCCGGGCCGCCAGCAGGAACCGCGGGTTGGGGCGGGCGAAGCCGGCGGTGAGGACCAGTGCGGTGACGCGACCGGGGTGGCGGGTGGCCGCGCGCACGGCGAGCGCGGTGCCGAGCGAGTAGCCCGCGATGGCGAAGGTCTCCAGGCCCTCTTCCACAGCGGTGGCGACCAGTTCGTCGGCCAGCCCGTCCAGGGTGAGCGGACCGGCCGCGCGCGGAGTGCGGCCGGTGCCGGGGTAGTCGGGCCCGACCACGGTGTGCTGCGCGGCCAGCATGTCCATAACCGGCCCGAAGTTGGCGTCGATGCCGCCGCCGGCACCGTGCGCGAGCAGCAGGCCGGGGCCGGTGCCGCGCACCACGCGGCCGAGGCGGGAGGCGGGCAGAGCGGCGGGCATGGGTGTCTCTCCTTCGACGATGGGCATGACCGGGACGCTAAGGTCTGACACCGGTGTCAGAGTCAACGCGGTGAGGTGCAGGTCACGTGCGCATCGGGGAGATGGTCCGCCGCACCGGGGTGAGCGAGCGGCTGTTGCGCTACTACGAGGAACAGGGCCTGCTGACGCCGGCCCGGCTGCCGAGCGGCTACCGGGTCTACGGCGAGGCGGACGTACAGACGGTGCGGCGCATCCGCACCCTGCTCGCCGCCGGCCTCCCGACGGCCGTGATCGCGAGGGTCCTGCCGTGCGTGCGCGACGAGGGCACGGGCCTCGTGCCCGTGTGCCCGGAGCTGGTGGCGGAGCTGAGGCAGGAGCGCGAGCGCATCGCCCGCGCGATCGAGGACCTCCGGGCGTCGCAGGGCATGCTCGACGCGGTCATCGCCGCAGGGCCGGCCGAGCGGCGACGGTGACGGCGGCGGCCCCGGCGACACGTCGCACGGCCGCGCCGGCCGCCCCCGGCCCCGGAGATCGGGTATCCAGGTGTACGTCCGGGGGGAGCGACCGGCTCACGAAGGCAGGCACACCATGAAGATCACCGTCATCGGCGGTACCGGTTTCATCGGCTCCCGGCTCGTCACCGAGCTCCGGAACGCGGGTCACGAGGCGGTCCCCGCGTCGCCGTCCTCGGGCGTGGACCTGCTCACCGGCGCCGGCCTGGACGAGGCGCTCGCCGGCGCCCACACGGTCGTCAACGTGAGCAACTCCCCCACCTTCGACGACCGGTCCCTCGCCTTCTTCCGCACCACCGTCGGCAACCTGCTCGCCGCGGGCGAGCGGGCCGGGGTGGGCCACCAGGTCGCCCTGTCGATCGTCGGCGTCGACCGGGTCCCAGGACTGGACTACTACCGCGCCAAGGTGCTCCAGGAGGACCTGCTGCGCGGCGGCCCCACCCCGTACTCGATCGTGCGCGCCACCCAGTTCTTCGAGTTCATGGACCCCACGATCGCCATGACCGCCGACGACAACGCCGTCCGCCTGCCGGCCACCCCCGTCCAGCCGATCGCCGGCGCCGACGTCGTCGACGCCCTGGCCGGCGTCGCCACCTCGGCGCCCCTGAACGGGACCCTCGACATCGCCGGCCCCGACGTCTTCACGCTGGACGAGCTCGCCCGCATCACCCTGGCCGCACGCAAGGACGAGCGCCCCGTCATCACCGACGACCGGGCCGGCATGTTCGCCGCCGTCGAGGGCGACGTCCTCACCGCGGGCCCCGACGCCCGGCTGGCACCCACCCACTACCGGGACTGGCTCGCCACGACCCTCGCCGGCTGAGCGGGACCTACGCCGCGAAGCCGTTCACCCGCTCCGGGGCGACCCGGACGATCAGCGGGCGCTCCGTCTCCTTCTCGTGCGGCGGGTCCTCGCCCGGACAGCGCTGCGCGAGCCGCTTCGAATGGCCACCAGTAAGGAGCAGGTACTGATCCTGGCCGCCTCACACGTCGCGGCGGGACGGGACCACCACGGCGAGCAGGATCCCGATCAAGGACCAGGCGGCGTAGACGGTCCAGGCTCCGGCCACGGTCGTCGGGAACGCGTAGTGGGCCCACGCGGCGCCGTCGCCCTCCATCAGGTGCGTCCACGCGTAGTGGGGCATGGTGTGGCCGATGACGGCCGTCCAGTAGTGGTCGCCGCTGAGGCTGATCGGCAGCATCAGCAGGACGGCGACGCTGGTGACGATGGTGGTCGCGCTGTGCCGGATGATCGCCCCCAGGCCCATCCCCACCAGCGCCGAGACCGGTGCGAGGAGCGCGGCCCCGGCCATGGCGCGCATCTCGCCGGGGTCAGTGATCGACATCCCGGTATGGCGTCCCGACAGGACCGCCTGGGTCAGGAAGAACGACGCTCCGGCGGACAGGACACCGAACCCGGTGGTGACGACCGCGACGACCACCACCTTGGCCGCCATGACGGAGCGGCGGGCGGGTACGGCGGCGAAGGTCGTACGGATCAGGCCGGTGCCGTACTCGCTGGTGACGGTGAGCGCGCCGATGGCGCTGATCGCCAGGATCACACCGTTCCCGGCGAAGTTGGTGAACGCGTCACGCAATGCCCAGCTGGGAATGAATCCGGCCCTCGTGTCCGCGTCGTAGTCCGGCCAGTTCCTGTAGTCGGCGTACGCGGCATTCACGTTGAAAAGGATGATCGCCAACGCCGCGGCCGCGAAGGCCCACACCGTCGAACGCAGCGACCACAGCTTGATCCACTCGGCGGAGACCAGGTCGCGGAATCCGGCGGGGTGTTCGTCGACCGACACGTCGACCGGTACGTCATGCGCTGCGGTCGTCACCGGGATTCTCCTGCTCCTGCGAGGTATTCGACGCTGTCCGCGGTCAGTTGCATGAAGGCGTCTTCCAGCGTGGCGTTCCGGGCCCCCAGTTCGTGCAGGGGAACGCGGTGACGGAAGGCGATCTCCCCCACCTGGGCGGCCGTGAGGCCGGTCACCGTGAGCCGCGTGCCGTCCGCCTGCACGGTGGCGCCCCCGGCGCTCAGTACGGCGGTGAGCGCGGACGGGTCGGGGGTGTCCACCGTCACGCCCGGCCGGGTGCCCCTGGAGGCGAATTCCGCCACGCTCTCGTCGGCGATCAGGCGGCCTCGGCCTATGACGACGAGGTGGTCGGCAGTTGCTGCCATCTCGCTCATCAGGTGGCTGGAGACGAATACGGTGCGGCCGTCGGCGGCGAGCCGGCGGAACAGGCCGCGGACCCACATCACACCCTCCGGGTCCAGGCCGTTGAGCGGCTCGTCGAAGAGCAGGACCGGCGGGTCGCCGAGCAGGGCGGTGGCGATGCCGAGGCGCTGGCGCATGCCGAGCGAGTACCCGCCGATCCGGCGGCCCGCGGCAGCGGTCAGTCCGACCTCGCGGAGCACCGCGTCCACCCGGGTGCGCGGGATGCGGTTGCTGACGGCGAGCGCGGTCAGATGGGCGCGGGCGCTGCGCCCGCCGTGGAGGTCGCCCGCGTCGAGGAGGGCGCCGACGTGGCGCATCCCGCGCGGCAGGTCGCGGAGCGAGCGGCCGTTGATGGTGACGCTGCCGCTGGTCGGCTCGTTCAGCCCCAGGACCATCCGCAGCGTGGTGCTCTTGCCCGCGCCGTTGGGGCCGAGGAATCCGGTGACAAGGCCGGGCCGCACGGTGAAGGTGAGCCCGTTGACGGCAGTCGTGCTGCCGTAGCGCTTCGTTAGTCCGTTGACTTCGATCACGTTCCGATGGTTCGGCAGTCGGCCGCCGCGCACATCAAACAGACGGCCGACTTTGTCCGCACCGCTGTCGACCACGGGTGTACAACCATGGCTCGACGCCCCTCGACGGGCCCACGGTTACGATCACCGCATGTCCGCCACGCCACCCGTTCCGCTGCTCAAGCGCCTGACGCCGGGCGCATGGACGGCGCTGACCTGGTGCGCGGCCACGGCTTACTCCACCCTTCTGTACGTCAGGCTGCCCCATGCGCATGGGGAGCCGCCGGCCTCCCATGTCGACCCCTTGCGGTACGCGCTGATCAGCGGCGTCGCCAGCGCCCTGGCGCTGATCGCCTGCGCGCTGCTGCGCCGTCGGCCGCTGCCGGCCCTGGCGCTGCTGCTGGGCGGTTCGGTCACCGCCTCGACGACGGTGAGCGTGGCGGACATCCCACTGGCACAGTTCCTGGCCTTCGATGTCGCGCTCGGCTGCATCACCGCCACACGGCCGCGCCGCACGGGTCGCGCCGCCGCAGGCATGGCCCTGGCGGTGATGGCCGGCTACGTGCTCGTCCGTCTGCTGCTCGGGGCGAGTCCTGGAGCGTCCGCTGTGCTGGTCATGGTCCTGGTCGCCGTTGTCGCCTGGCTGACGGGGCGTTCGGTACGCGAGGACCGGCGGCATGCCCAGGCACTGCGCGCGCAGTTGACCACCCAGGCGGTCACCGCCGAGCGGCTGCGCATCGCCCGCGAGCTGCACGACATGGTCGCGCACAGCATTGGCGTCATCGCTCTGCAGGCCGGTGCGGCCGGCCGGGTCGTCGAAACCCAGCCGGCGGCGGCCCGTGGCGCGCTGCGAGCGATCGAGTCCGCCGGCCGGGAGACACTCGCGGGCCTGCGCCGGATGCTCGGCGCGCTGCGCCAGGCGGAGCCCGGGCAGCAGGCGGAGGCGGCGCCGTTCGACCCGGCACCCGGCCTCGCGGACATCGACCGGCTGGCCGAGCGGACGACGGAGGCCGGGGTACGGGTCGACGTGCACTGGCGAAGCGAGCGGCGGCAGCTGCCCCCCGAGATCGACATGTCCGCCTACCGGATCATTCAGGAGGCGGTCACCAATGTGGTGCGTCATGCCGGGGCCGACTCCTGCCAGGTGTTCATCGATTGCCAGGACGCCGAACTCTCCATCGAGGTCCTGGACAACGGACCCGGTCGCGCCAACAGCCCGGGCTCCGGATACGGGCTCATCGGCATGCGCGAACGAGTCGGCCTGCTGCACGGTGACTTCCGTGCCGAATCACGCCCCGAAGGGGGCTTCCGGGTCACCGCCCGCCTCCCCGTTCCGTCAGGAATCTCATGACCATCCGTGTCCTGCTCGCCGACGACCAGCCGCTCATCCGGACCGCGCTCCAGATGGTCATCACCGACTCCCCCGACATCGAGGTCGTCGCGGAGGCCGGGACCGGCGCCGAGGCGGTCGAACTGGCCGTGGGCGCCGGGCCCGACGTCGTCGTGATGGACATCCGCATGCCCGGCATGGACGGCATCGAGGCGACCCGTCGGATCGTCGCGGGTCCGAGTACCGCGCATGTCCTCGTGCTGACCACCTTCGACGACGACGAATCCGTCTACGGGGCACTACGCGCCGGCGCGGCCGGGTTCCTCGTCAAGGACATGGCGGTGGACGACATCCTCGCGGCGATCCGGGTGGTCGCCGCGGGCGACGCGCTGATCGCTCCCAGCGTGACCCGCCGCTTGATCAGGGACTTCGCCGGCCGTCCCACCCCGGCGACCAGGAAGCGAGGCGCACTGGCCGCCATCACCGACCGCGAACGCGAAGTGCTGGGCCTCGTCGGCACGGGCCTGTCCAACAGCGAGATCGCGGCCCATTTGCGCATCAGCGTCGCGACCGCCAAGACGTACGTGACCCGCCTGCTGTCGAAACTCGACGCCCGCGACCGGGTCCAGCTGGTCATCATCGCCTATGAGAGCGGGCTGGTGGAGCTTCGGCGTTGAGCGTGTCCTGTCCCGGACAAGTGCGGGCAGGGTGAGGCGCTGACCTGCGGTGCTGAGAGTTGTCCGGGACGTGGCTGCTCGCTCTGTCCCCGGTAAGTCCGGGCATCTTGAGGCGTGACATGGGCGGCCGGCGTCAACCTCAACGACCGGGCCGGCATGTTCGCCGCCGTCGACGGCGACGCCCTCACCGCGGCCCCGACGCCCGGCTGGCACCCACCGGTTACCGGAACTGGCTCGAAACCACCCTCGCCGGCTGAGCACTTCGGCCCACGCAGCCGGTCCCGGGCCCTACACCGAGAAGCCGTTCACCCGCTCCGGGGTGACCCTGACGATCAGCCGGGTCTCCGTCTCCTTCTCGTGCGGCGGGTCCTCGCCCAGGTAGCGCTGCGAGAGCCGCTTCGGCAGTGCCTTGTCCGGGTCGGGCAGCAACTCGGCGGTGCCCCGGATCTCGGCCGAGTGATACGGGTTGCCCAGATCGAAGACCGTGAGGCTGACACGGGGGTCGCGCTCGATGTTCCGGGTCTTCTTGCGGCCGGCGGTCACGGAGATGAGCACCGTGTCGCCCTCGCGCACGAACCAGACCACCGAAGTCTGCGGGCCGCCATCGGGGTTGACCGTGGCGAGGGTGGCGAAGTTCTTGCCGTCGAGGAGGCCCGCGGTGGCGGGGTCGAAGCCGTGGAATCGTGTCATGCCGGGTAACAACGGCGCACCGGCGCAACATCTTCCCCGGTGCTCGGCGATGTCCTGTCCCGGATAACTGTTGGCATGTGGAGGCCCTGACCTGCTGTGCTTACGGTTGAGTGGAACGAACGTGCTCTCCCCGTCCCGCTCATCCAATAGGCAGCCGCTTGCATGGCGTGCGCGGAAGTCCACTGATCGGCTCGGAGGTCTCATGCCCCTGCAGATGGAGCTGGTTGCGATAACACTGGATTGCCCTGATCCGCTGGCTCTGGCGGCGTTCTATCAGCAGGCCACCGGCCTTGAACCGCACCCGAAGTCCGACGCCGGGTTCGCCGGTCTCAATCGTGAGGACGGACTCTTCATCGGCTTCCAGCGGGTTGAGGACTACCGGGCTCCGAGTTGGCCTGACCAGATCGTGCCCCAGCAGCTTCACATCTGCTTCAGGGTCGCGGAGAGCCTGGACCAGGCCGAGGCCCGGCTGTTGGAGTTGGGTGCGGGCAAGCCGGATCACCAGCCGCATGGGGACAAGGCGCGGGTCCTCACCGATCCTGCTGGGCATCCTTTCTGCATCGTCACGCGCTGATCGGCGTTCTCGCGGCGATGAGTGTGGCTGTGCCGTCGGGGTTGCCGAGCCGATACTCGATCTCCGCTGTGTGCTCCTGTCCGGGAAATCAATGAGCCGAGAGGTGGGGCGGCCGGGGCCGGGAAGCCAGTCGGGCCCGTGGCGGGTCGGCACCCGCCCGCATCCAGGACCGCGTCCGGACCGCGGAAGAGACAGCGGGCGGGTTGCCGCCCTGGGCCCAGAACGATGATCAAACCTGGCGACACCCAAGTCAATCCACGGGTTTGCTGGGAAACACCCGAGCAGTAGCTTGGGTCTCGTGACACTTGACGATCTCCGTGTCTTTGCAGCGGCCTGCCGAACCGGTTCGCTCAGCGGTGCCGCCCGTGACCTGGGTTGTACGCAGTCGGCCGTCAGCCAGCACGTGAAGCGACTCGAGCGGGAACTGGGACTCAGCCTGCTCGAACGCCACCCGCGCGGGATTGCGCCGACCTCGGCGGGGCGGCTGCTGCACACGGCGGTGACCGAGGGCCTGGGGCGCATCGACCAGGCAGTGCACCGGATCGAGGAACTCGCCCGCGCGGAGGGCGGATCGGTACGGGTCACCACCGGTGCCACGACCGTCCGGCACTTCATGGCCGCCGCCGTGGTCGACTTCCGCCGGCGCTTCCCGCGAGCCAGCCTCGAATTCCAGACCGAGACCTCCAGCCGCGGTTGCTTCGACGCGCTCGCCGTCGGCGCGGTGGACCTCGCCTGGATCACCCTGCGGCCGGCGGGCAGCACCGTGGAGCAGCGCCCCGTCGTCCACCTGCCCTGGTCACTCGCCGTTGCGGCCGGCGACCCGCTCGCCGCCAAGTCCTTCATCGAACCCGCCGACCTGCAGGATGCCCGGCTCATCGGCCTGCCCGAGAACTCGACCGCGCGTATCCAGCTCGGCTCACGGCTCGCCGAATCGGGCATCCGGCCGATCTTCGACACCAGCGTTACCGACTGGGACACCGCGATCCTGCTGGCCGAGCTCGGGCTCGGTCACGCGGTCGTTCCGACCCTGCCCGAGTGGACCGGCCCCGGCCACCCCGACCTGCGGCTGATCCCGATCCCCGCCCTCCCCGCGCTCACCGCGGGCTGGGCCGTCCGCCGCTGGGACGCCCTCTCCCCACTGGCCCGCGCCTTCGCCGATACCGTCGCCCACCACTGCGCCCGCCAGGCCGGAAAGTGAAGCCGCAACCGGCAGGTCAACCTTCCATGCACTCACAGCGTCGCCGGTGACAACAATCCTGCCTATGCGACAACTATCGTGCCTCGGCTCAGCCGGCCGGCACGAGCGACCACACGAACAGTTGCAAGCACCTGCTTGCAAAAGTTAGCAAGCTGCGGCAGCATCGTCCGCATGGCTTCACTCAACGTCGGCAACCTCGGCGAGTACCTGCGCGAGCAGCGGCGCACCGCGCAGCTGACGCTGCGGCAGCTCGCGGATGCCGCCGGAGTGTCCAACCCGTATCTCAGCCAGATCGAGCGCGGGCTGCGGAAGCCGAGCGCGGAGATCCTCCAGCAGCTGGCGAAGGCCCTGCGGATCTCCGCGGAGACCCTGTACGTACAGGCCGGGATCCTCGACGAGCGGGACCGGGACGAGGCCGAGGTCCGCAGCGTGATCCTCGCCGATCCGTCGATCAACGAGCGGCAGAAGCAGGTGCTGCTCCAGATCTACGAGTCCTTCCGCAAGGAGAACGCGCTCGCGACGGACGAGACGGACGAGCCGGACGAAGACGACAGCAAACCCATCCGCTGATCCCTTATCCGGGAGACGGGAGACCAATCGCCATGGCGATCACCACGCAGGACATCCGCAAGGCCGCCACCGACACGGCCTACGCCACCGCCGGCGCCGCCGACCTCACGGCGGAGAAGATCGGGCAGCTTGTCGCGGAGGCGCCCGGGATCATCGAGCGGGTGCGCACGACGGACCCGAAGGCGCTGGGCGAGCGGGTGACGCAGCAGGCCAAGGAGGCCCAGGACCGGCTGACCGCGCAGTTCAACAAGATCGCGGGGAACCTGGACACCGACGCCAAGAAGCTGGGCCAGACCGTGCAGGACCTGGCTCTCCAGGGCGTCGGCCAGGCGGTCGGAGCGGCGGCCAAGGCCGGTGAGACCTTCGACAAGCTGGCCGAGCGGGGCCGCGAGGCCGTGAAGACCTGGCGCGGCGAGGCCGCCGAGGAGATCACGGAGATCGCCGTGGCCGTCGAGCCCGGGTCGGAGGCGGAGAAGAAGGACGAGCCGGCCGCCGAGGCCAAGGACGCGGACGCCAAGCCGGCCGCCGCCCGGAAGCCCGCGGCCCGCAAGCCGGCCGCCGCCCGCAAGACGGACGGCACGGGGACCACGGGCACCAAGGCGGACGACCAGGCCTGACACCCGCCGGGGATTCCGGGCACCCGCGCGGTGCCCGGATCGTTCCCCGGGGGTAGCGGTACGGTGGCGGTAACGGGATCGACGAAGAGGTGGACGGCATGTTGGTGGAGGCCTTCGGCGAGGTCATGTACTGGGTGTCCATCGGCCTGCTCGTCTTCACGCTCGTCGCGCTGATCGACGCCGCCGTGCACCGCAACGACGCCTACCGCGCGGCCGACAAGCAGAGCAAGGGCTTCTGGCTGATCATCCTCGGCATCGCGGTGGCCGTGAATCTCTTCTTCGGCATCCTGAACTTCCTGCCGATCCTCGGCCTGATCGCCACGATCGTGTACTTCGTGGACGTCCGCCCCGCCCTGCGGCAGGTCGGCGGCGGTCCGCGCCGGCGGCGCGGCTCCAGCTCCGACGGGCCCTACGGCCCGTTCAACGGCCGCTGAGGCAAGAGGCGATCGAGGGCGCGGCCGCCGGCACCGCGACGGGCACGGGACCGCCGCGGCCCAGGAGGATGACGGCCACATCGTCCGTCAACTCCCCTCCGTTCAGCGCCTGCACCTCGGCGACGGCGGCGTCCAGCAGCTCCTCGCCGCCCAGTCCGGCTCCGGCCTGACGGGCGATCAGTTCGCTCAGGCCCTCCTGGCCGAGCCGCCGGGCGCCGTCCCCGACCCGGCCCTCGATGATGCCGTCCGTGTACATCAACAGGCTCCACTCGTCGCCGAGTTCCACCTGATGGCGCGGCCAGCCCGAATACGGCAGCAGGCCCAGCGCCGGGCCGCCCTCCTGGGGCAGCAGCACCGGCGGGCGGCCGGGGGCCACCAGCAGCGGCGCCGGGTGACCGGCCAGGCACAGGCCGGCCGAGCGGCCGTCCGGGGCGATGTCGAGCGTGCACAGGGTCGCGAAGATCTCCTCGTCGGAGCGCTCGTGCTCCAGGACCTCCTGCAACGTGCGCAGCAGCTCGTCGCCACTCAGCCCGGCCAGGGTCAAGGTGCGCCAGGCGATGCGGAGTTCCACGCCCAGGGCCGCCTCGTCGGGGCCGTGCCCGCAGACGTCACCGATCATGGCGTGAACGGTGCCGTCGGGCGTCCGCACGGTGTCGTAGAAGTCCCCGCCCAGCAGGGCCCGGCTGCGGCCGGGCCGGTAGCGGGCGGTGAACCGCAGGTCGGAGCCGGCCAGCAGCGGGGTCGGCAGCAGCCCGCGCTCCAGCCGGGCGTTCTCCTGGGCCCGCAGCCGGGACTCGGTGAGCTGGCGCTGGGCCAGGTCGGCGCGCTTGCGCTCGACGGCGTAGCGGATGGCGCGGCTGAGCACGCGCCCGTCGAGCTCCTCGCGCACCAGGTAGTCCTGCGCACCGACCCGGACGGCCTCGGCGGCGCGCTCGGCGTCCGTCTCGGCGGTCAGCGCGAGCACGGCCTGGCGCGGGGCGAGCCGCAGCACCTGGCGCAGGGTCTCCAGCTCGCCGTGCGCACCCAGGTCGAGCAGGATGCAGTGCACGTCGTCGGTGAGCAGCCGCTCGGCCTCGGTGAGGTTGCGGGCGGTGCGTATGCGGACGGGCTTCCCCGTCGCGCTCGTCATCTCGGTGACGTCCGGCATCGAGAGCGACCCGCCGGGGTCGTCCTCGATGAGCAACAGGGTCAGCCCGTCGTCTGCGGTCACGGGCATCACGTCGTATTCCTTCTCTCCCCCGGGGCGACCATAGCGGGGAAGGAATGGGAACGGAATGGTACGGAGCCATTCGCCTGCGTCATATGCACCAGTCAATGGCCGGTTTCTGCCCGGAAAGGCCGGAACGCGGAATGAGATACCTCACGCCGGCGGGCGCCGGACGGGACGGGAAAAGGACCCGTCCGGCGATCCGGGTCACAGCGGAGAACTACCCCGGCCGCACGACGCCGAGGATCGGCATGGTGCCCGCGCCGGCGAGCGTCACCTGCCGCCCGGGCCGCGGCGCATGGACGATCATGCCGTCACCCACGTACATGCCGACATGGCTCGCGTCCGAGAAATAAATAATCAAATCCCCCGGCCGCATATCGCGAATGTCCACCTTCGGCAGGGACCGCCACTGTTCCTGCGAAGTCCGCGGAATCGCGCGGCCCGCGGCCTCCCAGGATTTCAGGGTGAGGCCGGAACAGTCATAGGTGTCCGGGCCCTCGGCGCCCCAGACGTAGTTCTTGCCGATCTGGGCCGTGGCGAAGGCGATGGCGCGGCGGCCCTCGGCGCTGGCGGCGCCGGACGCCTTGAGGAGGTCCTGGACGGAGACGCCGCCGGCCGTCGAGTTGAGCCAGCGGGACTGCTGGAGCCGGGCCTGCTCCTCCTCCAGCTGCCGCAGCCGGTCGCGCTCCTGCTCCTGCAACCGCGACTCGAGCTTCTTGGCCTCGTCGAGCTTGGCCTCGATCTCCTTCTTGGCGCTCTCCTTCTTCTTGCGCTCCGCGTCGAGCAGCTTCCAGCGCTCGTTGGCGGCCTTGGTGTAGCCCTCCAGCTCGGTGCGCAGGGCGGTGGTCTCGGCGATCAGCCCCCGGGTGGCCTGCTGGCTCTTGCGGGTGAGGGAGACACCGTCGAAGAAGTCCTGCGGCGTTTTCGAGAGCATGAGCTGGGCCTGCGGGGGCAGGCCCCCGCTGCGGTACTGGGCCCGGGCCAGCGCGCCGGCCTGGTCCTTCAGCCTGTCCAGCCGCTGCTGGGCGGCGGTGGTGGAGTTCTTGAGGTCGGCGATCGACTTCTCCTGCAGCCGCTGCTGCTCGCTCGCCGCGTTGTACGCGTCGGTGGCGGTCTCGGCCTGCCGGTAGAGGGTCTCGACCTGCTGGTGCACCTCGGCCAGCGAGGAGGGCGAGGAGGACGATGACGATGACGATGACGGCGGCAGCGGATCCGCGTACGCCGCGCCCGGCATCCCCAGCACCCCGGCGACCACCCCGCACACCAGCGCCGTCGCGGCCACCAGCCGCGTACCGCCCCGGCGCGCCCGACGAGCCCCGCCGGTCCTGCCCGATACGTCCGTCACCCTGCCGCCCCTGCCCTTCCGCCCCACGGGCCCCACCCGGACCCCCCGACGATTTCAGCCCCAAGCCTGACACGCCGTCACGCAAGCCTTCGGATGCTGCCATGACTGTCCGGAAAGCGACAGAGACCCACGTCACAGTTCGATCGGAACCGGCCGTTCGCAAGGGCCACCGCCCTGACGGCCGAGGTTCACCCTCCGTTCACTCGGGTCCTTCGACGGCTTCACCTGATCTGCCTAATTTCTGTCGTGCAAGGTGCGGGAAGGACCCTCACAAGGGGCCCCACCCGGGTCAGCCATCCACGCGCTGACCTGCGTAAATACCGAAGAAACCCAACCACGCACCGAACGACCTCTCGCACGCCGCCCGAGCGGCGGCTCCCGGAAGGAACACCCGAAAGTGAAGCTTCAGCGCAAGAACCGGCTCCGCGCCGTCGCTCTCGGCGCCATCGCCGTCTCCGGCGCCCTGGCCCTCACGGCGTGCGGCTCGGACAACAACGGCGGCGGCTCCGGCAACGGTGGCGACTCCACCAAGGCCGCCGGCAACATCAAGTGCGAGGGCAAGGGCCAGCTGCTGGCCTCGGGCTCGTCCGCGCAGAAGAACGCCATGGACCTGTGGGTCAAGAACTTCACGGCGGCCTGCAAGGACATCCAGGTCAACTACAAGGCCACCGGTTCGGGCGCGGGCATCCAGGAGTTCCTCCAGGGCAAGACCGCCTTCGCCGGCTCCGACTCGGCGCTCAAGCCGGAAGAGGTCGAGAAGTCCAAGAGCGTCGTCAAGGGCGGCCAGGGCATCAACCTCCCCATGGTCGGCGGCCCCATCGCCATCGGCTACAACGTCCCGGGCGTGGACAACCTGGTCCTCGACGCCGACACCCTCGCCAAGATCTTCGACGGCAAGATCGAGAAGTGGAACGACGAGGCGATCGCCAAGCTCAACAAGGACGCCAAGCTCCCCGACCTGAAGATCCAGGCCTTCCACCGCTCGGACGAGTCGGGCACCACCGACAACTTCACCAAGTACCTCAAGGCCGCGGCCGACAAGTCGTGGTCCTACGCGCCCGCCAAGGCCTGGCCGAACAAGAGCGGCCAGTCGGCGGACGGCTCCGCCGGCGTCTCCTCGCAGGTCAACCAGACCAAGGGCGCGATCTCGTACTTCGAGCTCTCGTACGCCACGGCGAACAACATCCACACCGTGAAGCTGAACACCGGCGCCGCCGCCCCGGTCGAGGCCAGCTCCGACAACGCCTCCAAGGCCATCGCCGAGGCGCAGGTCGTCGGCACCGGCCAGGACCTCGCCCTGAAGCTGAACTACACCACCAAGGCCGAGGGCGCCTACCCGATCACCCTGGTGACCTACGAGATCGTCGGCGACAAGGGCAACAAGGCCGAGACGCTGCCGGCCGTGAAGTCCTTCCTCACCTACATCGCGAGCGAGGACGGCCAGTCCGTCCTCAAGGGCCTCGGCTACGCCCCGCTGCCGGCCGAGATCGCCCAGAAGGTCCGCGCGAACGTCGCGGCCCTCTCCTGACCCAGGGGGTGTGAGCCGGGCCCCCTGCCTCCCCAGTGAGGGGCCCGGCCCGCACCCATCCGGTGCACCGCCGCCAGGAACGCCCACCCCGCCGCACGCCGGCCGGGCGCTCCGCAGAACCGGAGAACCCGTGGACTCACAATGGACATAACCCCAGCAACCACAGCAACCCCGCCGCCCGCACCGGGCAGCGCCCCGGCCCCCGCCGGGGCCCCGAAGGGCGCCACCCGCGCCGGTGACCGGATCTTCCTCACGCTCTCCCGCGGCTCCGGCATCCTGCTTCTGGCGATCATGGCCGCGATCGCGGTGTTCCTCACCGTCCGCGCGGCCAACGCCCTCTCGAAGGACCAGGGCAACTTCCTGACCACCTTCGAGTGGAACGCCAACGCCACCCCGCCGGTCTTCGGCATCGCCGTCCTGGCCTTCGGCACGGTCGTCAGCTCGATCATCGCGATGCTCATCGCCGTCCCCGTCGCCATCGGCATCGCGCTCTTCATCTCGCACTACGCGCCGCGCAGGCTCGCCGCCCCGCTGTCCTACGTGATCGACCTGCTCGCCGCCGTCCCGTCCATCGTCTACGGCCTGTGGGGCGCCCTCTTCCTGGTGCCGCACCTGGGCGGGCTCTACGGCTGGCTGAACGACTACTTCGGCTGGACCGGGATCCTCGCCTACCACGACGGCGCCGCCCGCTCGCTCTTCACCATCGGCATCCTGCTGGCGATCATGATTCTGCCGATCGTCACCAGCGTCAGCCGCGAGGTCTTCCTCCAGGTGCCGCGCATGAACGAGGAGGCCGCCCTGGCCCTCGGCGCGACCCGCTGGGAGGTCATCCGGCTGTCCGTCCTGCCCTTCGGCCGCTCGGGCGTCATCAGCGCCTCGATGCTCGGCCTCGGCCGGGCCCTCGGCGAGACGATGGCCGTCGCCACCGTCCTCTCCCCCAGCTTCGACATCGGCACGAGCCTGCTCGACCCGGGCGGCGGCACGTTCGCCCAGAACATCGCGAGCAGCTTCAAGGAGTCCGGCGAACTCGGCAAGGACGCGCTGATCGCCTCCGGTCTGGTGCTCTTCCTCCTCACCCTCCTGGTCAACGGCGCGGCCCGGATGATCATCGCCCGCCGCAAGGAGTACACGGCATGAGCGGAGTGACCATGGACAAGCCGCTGGTCGCCGACAGCGCCCCCGAGCCCGCACACAGCCTGCGCCAGGCCCGGCTGCCCCGCTGGACCCCGGCCGCCGTCGCGGCCGGCGCGGTCGCCGTGGGCACGGGCATCGGGATCGGCGCCGGGCTCGGCAGCCGGATCCAGTGGGGCCTGATCGCCGGCGCCCTGTACGTCATCGCCACCTACGTCCTCGCGGCGAGCGTCGAGGGCCGTCGCCAGGCCAAGGACCGGCTGGCCACCAGCCTGGTCTGGGCCTGCTTCGTGCTCGCCGTCGTCCCGCTGGTCTCCCTGGTCCGGGAGACGGTCAGCCGGGGCGTGAAGGTGCTCGACGGGAACTTCCTCAGCCACTCCATGGCCGGCGTCCTGACCATCCAGCCCGGCGGCGGCGTCTACCACGCCATCATCGGCACCCTGGAACAGGTCGGCATCGCCACCGCCATCGCGGCCCCGATCGGCCTGCTGACCGCCGTCTACCTGGTCGAGTACGGCCGGGGCCGGCTGGCCAAGGCCGTGACCTTCTTCGTCGACGTCATGACCGGCATCCCGTCGATCGTCGCGGGCCTGTTCGTGCTCAGCTTCTGGATCATCATGCTGGACTTCGGCTACTCCGGCTTCGCCGGATCGATGGCCCTGGCGATCCTGATGATGCCCGTCGTGGTCCGCTCCACGGAGGAGATGCTCAAGCTCGTCCCGAACGAGCTGCGCGAGGCCTCCCTGGCCCTCGGCGTGCCGAAGTGGCGCACGATCCTCAAGGTCGTCCTCCCGACCGCCATCGGCGGCATCGCCACCGGCGTCATGCTCGCCGTCGCCCGCATCGCCGGCGAGACCGCCCCGATCGTCCTCCTGGTCTTCGGCTCCCAGGTGATCAACAACAACCCCTTCGACGGAGCCCAGTCGTCCCTGCCGTACTACATCTACGAGCAGTGGGCGGCCGGCAACGCGGCCAGCTACGACCGCGCCTGGGCGGGCGCGCTCGTCCTGATCGCCTTCGTCATGATCCTGAACCTGGTTGCCCGCGGCGTAGCCCGCTGGAAGGCCCCGAAGTAATGATTTGCGGCTCCGCCGCGCAACCGGCCGCTGACGCGGTCATACGAAAGCAGAAGTGATCCCCATGGCCAAGCGAATCGACGTCAGCGGCCTCTCCGCCTTCTACGGCAACCACAAGGCCATCGACGACATCTCCATGACCGTCGAGCCCCGCTCCGTGACCGCCTTCATCGGCCCGTCCGGCTGCGGCAAGTCCACCTTCCTCCGCACCCTCAACCGCATGCACGAGGTCACCCTCGGCGGCCGCGTCGAGGGCAAGGTGATGCTGGACGACGAGAACCTCTACGGAGCCGGCGTCGACCCCGTCTCCGTGCGCCGCACGGTCGGCATGGTCTTCCAGCGCCCGAACCCCTTCCCGACCATGTCCATCTACGAGAACGTGGTGGCCGGCGTCCGCCTCAACGGCGGCCGGCTCCGCAAGTCCGAGCTGGACGACGTGGTGGAGAAGTCGCTGAAGGGCGCGAACCTCTGGAACGAGGTCAAGGACCGCCTGAACAAGCCGGGCGCCGGCCTCTCCGGCGGTCAGCAGCAGCGGCTGTGCATCGCCCGCGCGATCGCGGTCGAGCCGCAGGTCCTCCTGATGGACGAGCCGTGCTCGGCGCTCGACCCGATCTCGACGCTGGCGATCGAGGACCTGATCGGGGAGCTCAAGGAGCGCTTCACGATCGTCATCGTGACCCACAACATGCAGCAGGCGGCACGCGTCTCGGACCGCACGGCCTTCTTCAACCTGGCGGGCGTGGGCCAGCCGGGCAAGCTGATCGAGATCGACGACACGGAGCGCATCTTCTCCAACCCGTCGGTCCAGGCCACGGAGGACTACATCTCGGGCCGCTTCGGCTGACGAAGGGGCGCGGGGCTGTGCCTCCCCGGGGGACAACCCCCGGACCCCCAGCCGCATCGGGCGTGCCCCGAAGGGGCGCGGGGCTGTGCCTCCCCGGGGGACAACCCCCGGACCCCCAGCCGCATCGGGCGTGCCCCGAAGGGGCGCGGGGAACTGCGCGACCGGCCACAGCCGGCCCGCACCCGAAGACGCGCCCCGCAAAAGGCCGCCTTGCGGCGCTGCATGGCGGTGCCGCCGCAAGGCAAAGGGCCCGCCCCCCTGTGAGAGCCAGGGGGGCGGGCCCGTCCGCGCACGGAAAGCGCGCATCACCCGAACGCGAGGTTCACGATCCAGTACGCGAGGGCGGCCACACCGGCCGCCGCCGGCATCGTGATGAACCAGCCCAGAATGATGTTCTTGGCCACTCCCCACCGCACCGCGTTGACCCGCTTCGTCGCGCCCACACCCATGATCGCCGAAGTGATCACGTGCGTCGTCGAGATCGGCGCCTTGAACAGGAACGCCGTGGTGAACATGACCGACGCGCCGGTCGTCTCGGCCGCGAACCCCTGCGGCGGGTCCAGCTCGATGATCTTGCGACCGAGGGTCCGCATGATGCGCCAGCCGCCCGCGTAGGTGCCCAGCGACAGCATCAGCGCACAGGCGATCTTCACCCAGATCGGGATGGCTTCGTCCTTGCCCTGCACATCACCGATCACCAGCGCCATGACCACGATGCCCATGGTCTTCTGCGCGTCCTGGAGGCCGTGGCCGAGCGCCATGCCGGCGGCCGACACCGTCTGGGCGATCCGGAAGCCGCGCTTGGCCTTGTGCGGGTTGGTCCTGCGGAACATCCACATGATCGCGACCATCACCAGATAGCCGAGCACCAGGCCGACGAGCGGCGAGAGGAACATCGGGATGACGATCTTCTCGAGTACGCCCGACCAGATGACGGCCGTGCCGCCCGCGAGCGCCGCGCCCACCATGCCGCCGAAGAGGGCGTGCGAGGAGGACGAGGGCAGCCCGAAGTACCAGGTGATCAGGTTCCAGGCGATCGCGCCGATCAGCGCCGCGAAGAGGATGCCCATCCCCTTGTTGCCGGTCGGCGTCTCGATCAGGCCCTTGCTGACCGTCTTGGCGACGCCGCTGCCGAGGAAGGCACCGGCGAGGTTCATGACCGCCGCCATCGCCAGCGCCGCGCGCGGGGTCAGGGCCCGCGTCGAGACGGAGGTGGCGATGGCGTTGGCGGAGTCGTGGAAGCCGTTCGTATAGGTGAAGCCGAGCGCGACCGCGATGGTCACGACAAGTGCAAACGTATCCACCGGAGGTCAGGACTCCTTGACCGCGATGGTCTCGACGGTATTGGCGACGTGCTCGAACGCGTCGGCCGCCTCCTCCAGGACGTCCACGATCTGCTTGAGCTTGAGCACCTCGATGGCGTCGTACTTGCCGTTGAAGAGGTGCGCGAGCAGCTTGCGGTGGATCTGGTCGGCCTGGTTCTCGAGACGGTTCACCTCGATCCAGTACTCGGTCAGGTTCGTCATGGTGCGCAGGTTCGGCATCGCCTCGGCGGTCAGCTCGGCCGCCCGGGCGAGGACCTCGATCTGCTGCTCGACGCCCTTGGGCAATTCCTCGATCTGGTAGAGGACCACCAGATCGACGGCCTCCTCCATGAAATCCATGATGTCGTCGAGGGAGCCGGCGAGGGCGTAGATGTCCTCGCGGTCGAACGGCGTGATGAAGGAGGAGTTCAGCTGGTGAAAGATCGCGTGCGTCGCGTCGTCCCCCGCGTGCTCCGCTGCCCGCATGCGTTCGGCGATCTCGGCCCGGGCGGACGCGTCCGCGCCGAGCAGTTCCATCAGGAGCTTGGAGCCCGTGACGATGTTGTCCGCGGAGGCGGCGAACATGTCGTAGAAGCTCGTCTCCCTGGGGGTCAGACGAAAGCGCACGTGGGATCCTCGGGGTGCAACGGATTCGGTCTCGTCGATGCTAGGCGCATCATCCAGCCACAGCTAACTGGCATTCCCTCAGTGTCGCCCATCGGGCAGAGTGCTCTTCAAGGCGGTACCGGTGTCCGGCCACCGCCTTCGGAGGACATTTTCGGTACGATATACCCGCCAGGGGTATATCGGCCGGGTACTCGCGCAAGCGGACGACCAGCGCGGATACGCCGACAGGACCCGGTGGGACGACGGAGGGCGCCATGACCACCACGGATGCGACAGTGACCAGCACCACTGGGCCCGCCGAGGGCGGACCGGCCGGCACGCCGGAGGCCTGCCACGGCGAGTCGCCCGCGGGCCCGCACGGCTACAGCCCGCAGAAGGACCAGCACCTCAAGCGGCTGCGCCGGATCGAGGGCCAGATCCGGGGCCTCCAGCGGATGGTCGACGAGGACGTCTACTGCATCGACATACTGACCCAGGTCTCGGCGAGCACGAAGGCGCTGCAGTCCTTCGCCCTGCAGCTCCTCCAGGAGCACCTGCGGCACTGCGTCGCCGACGCGGCGCGCAAGGGCGGCGACGAGATCGACGCGAAGGTGGAGGAGGCGAGCGCGGCGATCGCCCGCCTGCTGCGCACGTGAGCGACCGGGGCCGAAGGGCCCCCGCTCACGAAGGCTCAGCCCTCCGTCTCCCTCGGGCCCTCGCCGCGCACGACGCGCAGCACCTCGTCGATGCGAGCGGCGCTCAGCCGGTCCTCCGCCGCGCTGGACGCCGCGATCATCAACTCGCCGTAGAGATCGATCTCGATGAGGGCCACGGGATCCGTCCCGCTCGACGAACCGCGTCGCGAAACCACGTGATTCACCTCCCCGCGCCTTCCGCTCCCGGCTTTCCAGCGTAGTGATCGGTACACACTCCGCGCATGGCACAGAAGGACCATTTCCATGGCCAAGCGTGACCTGGCGCGCTATTTCCGCGGCGAAGCGACGGTCCCCGCATAGATATCCCCGGGTGCGGGAAGCGTGACGTCCACGGGTGAACCGAAGTCCGAGAGTTCGACCGTCGAAACGACGGTCATCGGTGTTTGCGGCCTCCCGACCCCGAAGCGATAGCGCAGCAGCCGGGGCCGTCCGGCCTCGTCCAGGAACGCGTCGAAGGCGACCGTCCCGCTGGCGAACCCCGTCCCCGCGGCGGTCAGCGGCCCCCGGTCCCGGGCCGGGGCGACGCGCGCGGCCCGGGCCAGGTCGACCGTGCCCCAGTAGTGCGCCACCCGCTCCCCGTCGACGACGTCGTCCCCCACATAGGCGACGTCACGCGCGCCGCCGAGCAGCTCGGCGGCGGCGAGCGGATCCGTCGCGCCGTTCGTCAGCAGATCACCGTCGGGGAGCGCGGCCGTCCCGATCCGGACCCAGGAGCCGGCGGGTACGCCCGCGCCCCTGTTCTTCATGTAGAGCGCGCCGGGGGTGAAGATCTCGGTGATCGGCCGGTGTTCGGCCGCGCCGGCCGCGTCCTCGGGAACGAGCACGATCAGCCGGCCGACGGGGCGGGCGAAGTCGTAGACGCCGCGGCCCCGGATGGTGAGCCGGGTGCCGCCGCTGACGGTCTCCATGGACGTCCGCACCCGCGCGCCGCCCTCCCGGGCGAGGACGCCCGACGCGCGCCGCAGGGCGGCACGGGCGCCGCCGGGGTCGAGGAGCACGGCCGCGTCGTGGGCCTGGGCGGCGGTGCCGGAGCGGACGACCGCACCGTCCCGCCCGTCCTGGCTCCCCGACAGGCGCTCGGCGCACCCCGGCACCAGCAACAGGCCGGCGGCGGCACCGGTCAGCGCGGCCACGACCGCGCCCCTGCGCCTGTGCCCGTGCACCGCCATGACCGTAGCCCCCTGCCGTAACGCCGGTTGGAACCCGGTTTGTCCAACGACGAGCGGACCGTCACCGTCACGCACGGGGTAGCGTGGTCGCGTGTCCGACTCCGTTTCTCCGCGCCCGGGCGCGGACCACGTCGTCACCACGTCCGAACGAGGCTCCTTCTGCACGGCCCGCTGCGCCTGCGGCTGGCGCGGCCCGGCCCGCCGAGCCCGCTCCCTGGCCCGCGAGGACGCCACCACCCACCTGGCCTCCGTCCGGACCCCGGACCCGAGAGGCGCCGCGTAGGCCCGCGTCCGGGCCGCCGCGCGAAAATCCCCCGCCGCAACGGCGGGCAACCACCACGCCGAGGGTCCGGCGGAATCCACGACCACCGCAACTACCGCCTTCCTGCTGCCGGCAAGGGACGCCAAGGCTCGCGCAACCTTCCGACTCCGCCCGCCATCTGAATGAACGGCGCCATCGGGGAAAGGCGCCGGCAAGGCGATCGGCAAGGGGGCGACATGGCCATCACAAGGCGCAGGCTGCTGGCCGCAGGCGCCGGACTCGCGGCGACAACCGGCGTGTGGGCCGCCGCGTGCAGCGAGGACACCGGGCACGCGACGACAGGCACCGGCAAGGGCCTCGGCACCGCGTCCGCCGCCGCCACCTCCGCGGCGAAGTCCACGGCCCGCGCCTCCGACTGGACGGCGCTCGGCAAGGGCCTCGGCGGCGGCCTCCTGCGCCCCGGCGACGCGGACTACACGGCGGCGAGCCGGCTGTACAACACGCGCTTCGACCGGCTGCGCCCGGCCGGCATCGCCTATGTGTCCGGCACGGCGGACATAGCCGCCTGCCTGTCCTTCGCCCGCCGCTTCTCCGTACCGGTCGCCATACGCAACGGCGGCCACAGCTACGCGGGTTGGTCGAGCGGCGACAACCGCCTGGTGATCGACGTGTCCCGGCTGAAAGCCATCCGTACACCGACCTCCACCACGGCCGTGGTCGGCGCCGGTGCGAAGCTCATCGACGTCTACTCGACGCTCGGCGGCCAGGGCGTCGCCATTCCGGCGGGCTCCTGCCCCACCGTCGGCGTCTCGGGCCTCACCCTCGGCGGCGGGCACGGCATCCTCTCCCGCGCCTACGGCCTGACCTGCGACAGCCTGACGGGCGCCACGCTCGTCACCGCCGACGGCAGGACCGTCGAGTGCGACTCCTCCCGCAACCCCGACCTCTTCTGGGCCCTGCGCGGCGCGGGCAACGGCAACTTCGGCGTCGTCACCGAACTGCGGTTCCGTACGCGCAAGGTGGCCGGCGGGGTGACGGGCTACGTCTCCTGGCCCTGGGCGAAGGCGGCCGACGTGCTGCGCGCCTGGCAGGAGTGGGGCCCGGCGCTGCCGGACGAGATCTGGTCCGCGTGCGACCTGTCCGTCGCCGCGGGCGGGACGCCGCACATATCCGTCGCCGCGTTCACCATCGGCACCCGGGGCGACCTCGAGAACGCCCTGGACCGGCTGATATCGAAGGCGGGCGGCGGCAACACGGCGGCACCCCGGCTGCGCCCGCACTCCTTCCTCGACACAGTACGGGCGTACGCCGGCTGCGACGACAAGTCCACCGCCCAGTGCCACCTGCCCGGCCGTACGCCAGGCCGCGAGGCGGCCGGGAAGCTGGAGCGCGAGACGTACGCGGCCCGTTCCGACTTCTTCGACCGCTCGCTCGGCACGGCCGGCGTGCGTGCCCTGATCGACCAGATGGAACGTTTCGGCCGGCGAGGCGGAGGAGGCGGCGCCTCGGTGCAGCTGACGGCGCTCGGCGGGGCGGTCAACCGGGTGCAGCCCCTGGCGACGGCCTTCGTGCACCGCCGCTCCCGCTTCCTGGCGCAGTACCTCACCTCCTGGAAGGCCGGCGACCCCGGCGCGGCGCAGACCTCGTGGCTGGACGGGATCCACGCCGCGATGCTGCGGTACGCGTCCGGGGCGGCGTACCAGAACTACACGGACCCGGGGCTGAAGGACTGGCGCAAGGCCTACTACGGCAGCGCGGCCGACCGGCTGGCGAAGATCAAGGGCCAGTACGACCCGCACCGCCTCTTCGACTTCCCCCAGGCGCTGTGACCGTGCTCCGGCGGCGGCGTCAGCCGCGCAGGTGGTAGCTGTTGGCGAAGCCGGAGGTGCTGCACGTGTTCAGCCGGCTCGCGGTCTGGTCGTAGGTGTAGCCGGGCGGCACCGTGCAGGCCCACAGGCCGTTCGCGGGAACGCGGATGTGGTAGCTGGTCGCGAAGCCGGACGTGCTGCAGGTGTTGAGCCGGCTGGCCACCTGGTCGTAGGTCAGGTTCCAGTCGGGCACGGAGCAGGCCCACAGCCCGTCGGAGGGCGCGCGCATGTGGTAGCTGGTCGCGAAGCCGGAGGTGCTGCACGTGTTCAGCCGGCTCGCGGCCTGGTCGTAGGTGTAGCCGGGCATCACGCTGCACACCCAGATGTTGTCCTGCGGAGTGCGCAGGTGGTACTGCGTGGTGAAGCCGGATCCGCAGACGTTGAGCCGGCTGGCCACCTGGTCGTAGGTGTAGCCGGCGGGCACGCTGCATGCCCAGGTGTTGTCCAGGCTCTGGGTACCGGCCTGTGCGGCCGGGGCGAGGCCCACGGTGAAGATCGCGACGAGGATCGCGAAGAGGGCCGACAGCAGGGTGCGGGGTCTGTGACCTGGTGATCTCATACGGATGTTCCCCCCTTGTCGTGGTCGCGGGCAACATATAGCCGCGCCGGGGCAGGGGAGAGGCCCGATTCAGGCCATCCGGCGGCCTACCAGTGCGCGGGGCGCGTGAGGGCCGGCGGAATCTTCGTCGCCGCGTCGCCCTTGGCTGCGTTGAGCTGGGCCTGGGTGAGGAAGATGCTGCCGGTGAGGTCGGCGCCGCGCAGGTTCGCGTCGCGGAGGTCCGCGCCTATGAGGTCGGCGTCGCGCAGATCGGCGTTCTCGAGGTTCGCGGCGATCAGGTAGGCGCCGCGCAGATTGGCGCCCCGCAGATCGGCGCCCTTGAGTCTGGCGCCCATGAGGTCGGCGCCCCGGTGGTTCTTCTTCTTGCCGGGGACGCGGGCCCGGACGAGCTCGCTGGTGCGCAGCAGCAGCTCGTTGACCTCGGCCCGGATCGCCGGCACGTTCAGCGCGGCGAGCTCCTCGGCGCTGCCGCGCGTGCGGCCGTCCACGTCGTCGTAGGCGCGGCGGAGATCGCCGCGTATCGAACGGGCGGCGGGCAGGCCCAGCGCCTCGTTCAGATACCAGAGCAGCTCGTGCAGCTGCCGCATCACGGGGAACACGTCAAACATCTGCCGCGCGGTCCCGGGGGCCTGCCGCCAGTCCCGGCCGTCGAAGGTGACCTGCGACACCTTCTGTCCGGCGCCGAAGCAGTCGAAGACGGTGCAGCCGGAGAAGCCGCGCTCCCGGAGGTTCGCGTGGATGCCGCAGCTGAAGTCCGTGCGCAGGTTCGCGCACGGCTTGCCCGCGTCCTTGTCGACGGCGAAGTCGGCGGACCGCGCGAACGGCAGCGCTACGCAGCACAGCCCGAAGCAGTTGGCGCAGTCGGACAGCAGATCGAGGGCTTCGCGCGGCTGGGACATGGGAGGGCACTCCTACGACAAGGGGGTGCCCCCATTGTCGCGCACGGCGCGCGAAGCTCGGTGCGCGGTGCCGGTGCGCGGTGCGCGAGGCCCGGTGCGCGCCTACGCCGCCAGGTCGCTGTCGTGGTGCAGCGGCTGCCGCCCCGTGAGCCCCGTCTCCTCGGGCGCGGCCCGGACCACGGTCGCCCGGGCCCGCGGCGACCGCACGAGCCGGCCCGCGCGCGATCCCGCCAGCCGCCGGGCGAGCGGCGTGAGGGCCATCATCGCCAGCGGGGCCAGCAGCAGCGCCACCGCCGTACCCAGCGCCAGCCCCCCGACCACATCGGTCGGATAGTGCACACCCATATAAACCCGGCAGAAGCCCTCAAAAAGGGCGAGCCCGATCCCGATCAGCCCGTACCGCCGGTGGGCGACGAAGAGGCCCACGCCCAGCGCCATCGTCAGCGTGGCGTGGTCGCTCACGAAGGAGAAGTCCGTCTTGCCCTTGACCAGGACGTCGAGCCCCTGGTGTTCGAGGAAGGGCCGCGGCCGGTGGACGAAGCCGCGGATCGGGACGTTGACGAACAGCGCCAGCCCGGCCGCGAGCGGCGCCCAGAGCAGAGCGGCGAAGCCGCCGACCGCGTCGTCGCTCTTGCGGACGCTCCACCAGGCGCAGAGCATCAGCAGGGCGAACCCGAAGACGATCCCGTACTCGCCGATGAACGCCATGCCGCGGTCGACCCAGTTGGGCGCCGCCTTCGCGATGCCGTTGATGTCGTAGAGCAGGCTGACGTCGGGGTTGGTCGCGCCGCTGGCCTCCGGCACGGGATCTGCCACCCATACGAGTCCAGCCATAGCCCGGCCCCTATCTGTTCGCCTGTCACCGCTGATCCAGCCACCGACCCCCGTGGTCCGCGCACCGCCGGGTCAACGACGGTGCTGTTTCCCCACACTCATGGAACGCCGTACTCCGACCAGGCGTTCCACTCTCCACCCAATGATCACCATCACGTTATCGAAGGGTGACCGTCCCCGCAGCCCCGTTCGCGGGGTTCAGACACTGTTCTGCTTCGGGAGCGCTTTCGCGCCATCCGCCGTCACCCGGGTCGCCCCCATGTAGTCGGGCTGCGCGTCGATCTTCTCGAACCGGATCACGGCCCCCGTGCGCGGCGCATGGATCATGTATCCGCCTCCGACGTACAGCCCCACGTGATGGATGCTGCGCGGGTCCTTCAGATCGTGCGCGAAGAAGACCAGGTCCCCGGGGAGCAGTTCGTCCCGCTTGGGGTGCGGCCCGGCGTTCCACTGGTCGTTGGCCACGCGCGGCAGCTCGATCCCGACCGAGGCGTACGCGGCCTTGGTCAGACCCGAGCAGTCGAAGCGCCCGCCGTCCTCCTTGGTGCCGTCGCCACCCCACAGGTACGGCGTGCCGAGCTTGTCCTGGGCGTAGTAGATGGCCCCGGCGGCCTGCTGCGAGGGTGCGACCCGGGTGACGGGGCGGGCGAAAGATTTGGCCAGGGTGCGGATCTCCTTGACGTACCCCTGCGTCTCGCTGATCGACGGCACGCCGCCCGCGCTTATCACCCGGTACGGACCGGCGTTGTAGGCGGCGAGCATGTTGTCGGTGACGTCCCCCGGGACGCCCTTCACGTCCCCCGACAGCTCGCAGTCGTAGGCGGCGGCCGACGGGATCGCGTCCGCCGGGTCCCAGACGTCGCGTCTGCCGTCACCGTTCCCGTCGATCCCGTGCGTGGCCCAGGTGTCCGGGATGAATTGCGCTATCCCCTGCGCGGCGGCGGGGCTGACGGCGCGTGGGTTCCAGTTGCTCTCGGTGTAGAGCTGGGCGGCGAGCACGGCCGGGTTGAGCGCGGGGCAGAGGTTGCCCCACTTCTGCACCAGCGCCTCGTACTGCGCCGGCACGGACCCGTTCGCCAGCCCGACCCCGCCCGAACCGGGGCTCCCCAGCTTCCAGGCGGCCGAGTAGACACCGATGACGAGCAGCGCCAGAAAGCTCACCGCGAGCCCGAGGCCGACCCCACCCGCAACCCAGATCTTCCGCACCCCAGCAGTTTTCAGGGTCCGTCAGCTTCCTGTCTACGCCGCCTGATTAACGCACCGGCAGGAACGGGACCGCCTTGCCGGGGCCGGGGGTGCAGCCCCCCGGTTCTCACCGGCCGGCGGTAGGAATGGGACACCGTGCGGGCGCACACCCGCCACCCGGTGTCCCGGACTCACCGCAACCGGCCCCCGCTACCCCCGCCTACCCCCGCGCGTGCAGCGCGTCGAGCACCGCGAGTTCGTCGGCGGACAGCCGCAGCGCGCCCGCCGCGACGTTCGCGGCCAGGTGGTCCGGGTCGCCCGTGCCCGGAATGGCCAGCACGTGCGGGCCCCGGTGCAGCGTCCACGCGATCCGGACCTGCGCGGCGCTCACCCCGTGCGCGCGGGCGACGGACAGGATCTCGGGGGCGTCGCCGCCGCTCGCCCCCGCCTCCCGTTCCGTCCCGGCGATCGCGTAGAACGGCACGAAGGCGATGCCCTGCTCGCCGCAGGCGCGGACGAACGCGTCCTGCTCCGGCCGCATCCCGATGCCGTAGCTGTTCTGGACGCAGACCACGGGTGCGATGGCCCGGGCCTCGGCGAGATGGGCGGGGGTCACGTTGGAGAGGCCGAGGTGGCGGATCAGCCCGGCTTCGCGCAGCTCGGCGAGCGCGCCGAAGCGTTCGGCGATCGAACCCTTGCCGACGATGCGCAGGTTCACCACGTCGAGGTGGTCGCGACCGAGCTGGCGCAGGTTCTCCTCGACCTGGGCGCGCAGTTGCGCGGGCCCGGCGTGGGGGGCCCACTCGCCGGAGGCGTCCCGGGCGGGCCCGACCTTGGTCGTGATGACGAGGTCGTCCGGGTAGGGGGCGAGGGCCCGGTTGATCAGCTCGTTGGCGGACCGCAGGGGCGAGAAGTAGAAGGCGGCGGTGTCGATGTGGTTGACGCCGAGCTCGCGGGCCCGGCGCAGGACGGCGACGGCCTGGTCGCGGTCGCGCGGAACCGCGTCCGGGATGAGCGCTTCGCCGGTCTGCGGCAGGCGCATCGCGCCGAACCCGATCCGGTTGACGACCAGGTCGCCGAGGGTCCAGGTGCCTGCCGCCGCTGCGGTGATCATGAGTGGGGTCACGCCGGAATGATCAGTGAATCGCGGAGTGACCGCCAGGGATTTGAAAGGGCTACGCCCCGGCCCAGAACTGCCAGGCCTGCCGCATGTTGCTCTCGTCGAGCGGCATCAGCGCCACCAGCAGCGGGATGACCCGTTCTTTCGCGAGGTCCACCGCCAGCTCCGACCCGGGCGCCACGATGTAGTAGCTGCCCTCCTGCGTCGCGGACGGACGCAGCGCCCACGACACCGGACCCGGGATGCCGGCCAGCCGGGTGTCCTCCGCCGGCTCGCCCTCGAACCCCAGGTACAGGCCGCTGGCGACGTTCCGGATGGTGACCAGGCCGTCGCCGCTCGCCTCGACCCGCCACTCCTGCTCACCCTTGCGGCCGCGGCGCCGGTCGACCACGACGGCGGAGCCGGGGGCTTCGCCGGGGAGGGTGAGCAGGTCCTCGCCGGGCGGGGCGATCGCGTACACGCCGTCGGCGGGCTGCGTCTGCGGGATGTCCTGGGTCACGGCATCGGTCCGTTCGCGTGCGGCGGTGGCGTCCGCAGCAGTGTGGCCCGGCGGGCGGCTGGCGAGGCGGCGCCGCACGGGCCGGCACCCCGATTTGCCCAAGATCCTTTAGCCCGATTGGCTCTCACTTCCGGGCCACCCAGCCCGTACGCTCGTTCCCATGACGCACAAGGTTGACTTCTACTTCGACCCCATCTGCCCCTTCGCCTGGATCACCTCCCGCTGGATCCTGGAGGTGGAGCAGCACCGCGAGCTGGACCTCCGCTTCCGTGTGATGAGCCTGTCCGTGCTCAACGAGGGCCGCGAGGGCCTGCCCGAGCGCTACCGCGAGCTGCTGGACCGGGGCTGGGGCCCGGTCCGCGTCTGCATCGCCGCCGCCGAGGCGCACGGCGAGCACGTGCTGCGCGACCTCTACACCGCGCTCGGTACGCGCATCCACAACGAGAAGCGTGAGGCCACGGACGAGCTGATCAGAGAGGCGCTGGCCGAGGCCGGCCTGCCGGCCGGGCTGGCCGACGCGGCGCACTCGACGGAGTTCGACGAGGCCCTGCGCAAGAGCCACCACGAGGGCATGGACCCGGTCGGCGAGGACGTCGGCACGCCCACGATCCACGTCGACGGTGTGGCGTTCTTCGGCCCGGTCCTGACCGCGATCCCGCGCGGCGAGGAGGCGGTCCGCGTCTTCGACGGTGTGCGGCTGCTCGCCGGGTACGAGAAGTTCTTCGAGCTGAAGCGCACCCGCACGGGCGAGCTGGACTTCAGCTGACCTCCCCGCCAGGGTGTGGCCCATGACGATCAACGAACGTGTCGACCACGAGCTCGTCGGCGCCGCGACCGAGGTCGCCCGGACCCGCGCCCGGGGCGACAACCACACCATGGCGGCGGCCGCCCGGGGCCGGGACGGCCGCATCGTGACCGGGATGAACGCCTACCACTTCACCGGGGGCCCCTGCGCCGAGCTGGTCGTGCTCGGCGCGGCGGCCGCCCAGGGCGTCGACGACCTGCGCACGATCGTCGCCGTGGGCGACCGCGAGCGCGGCGTCGTACCGCCGTGCGGCCGCTGCCGCCAGGCCCTGCTCGACTACTACCCCACCATCGAGGTCATCGTCGCCGACGGGGACGGCGGCGAGCTCCGCGCCGTCCCCATCGCCGAACTGCTCCCCGTGACGTACGTCTGGTCCGATCACCAGCTCGAGGACTGAGGCGCGCGGCGTTCGCCGCCGTTGCGCTCGTTCCAGAACCGGTAGACGTCCACCGCCGCCTCGCGCGGCTCGTGCCGCATCGGCAGCCGGCGTTCGGACCAGTCCTTGGCGAACTCCTCGTAGAAGGTGCCCAGCTCGAAGTACTTGCGATCGTCCACGTAGTACGGCTCGTACGCGTCCCGGGTGGTGAGGAAGACGACCTCGTCCGGCGAGCAGTAGTACAGCGAGCCCAGGCACATCGGGCAGGGGTGCGCCAGGACGTAGATCGTGGCGCCGGTCAGATGCTCGGTGCCCAGCCTGGTGCAGGCCTCGCGGATGGCGAGGATCTCCGCGTGGGCGGTGGGATCGCCGGTCTGGGCGACGAGGTTGGGGCTCTCGGCCAGGACCTCGCCGTCCCGGACGACGACGGTCGCGAAGGGGCGGCCGCCCTCGGCGACGTTGCGGCGGGCGAGGTCGATGGTGCGCTGAACGAAATCCATGCTCGGCTCCCCGGTCAGAAGGGCTTGGTCGGCAGGTACTTGCCGTCGAGGGTGATGACGGCGCGCTCGCCGCCCTCGGGGTCGGCGACCTTCTTCACGTCCAGCCGGAAGTTGATCGCGGAGATGATGCCGTCGCCGAACTGCTCGTGGACGAGGGCCTTGAGGGTGGTGCCGTAGACCTGGAGCATCTCGTGGAAGCGGTAGATCGTCGGATCCGTGGGGATCCCGCCGGGGATCGAGCCGCGGGTGGGGATGGTCTGCAGGAGCAGCGCGGCGTCCTCGTCCAGGCCGAGCAGCTCGGCCACGGCCTCGGCGGACTCCTCGGGCAGGGGGTGCTGGCCGAGCACGGCGGCGGTGACGAAGGCGACCGACAGCCCGGCGGCGTCGGCGATCTGCTGCCAGGTGAGGTCCTTGCGGGTCTTGGCCTCGACCGCGAGGGCGGCCAGGGTCTGGCGGGCGGCGGGGTCGAACTGGGCGTGCGGCATGGTGTGGTCTTCCTTGTCTGTCAGGTTGTCTGCCGGATTGCTGCCGGATTGCTGCCGGATTGCTGCCGGAGTCAGGCGGCGAGTGCGGCGGTGGAACCGTCGGGGTGGATGTCCTCGATGCGGCCGGTGGCGATGTCGAAGACCCAGCCGTGCAGGGTCACGGTCCGCTCGGCGAGCGCGCGGGCGACGGAGGGGTGGGTGGCGAGGTTGGCCAGCTGCGCGAGCACGTTCTGCCGTACGAGCGCGGCTGTCGCGGTCGCGTCGGCGGTACGGGCCCGGGCGGCGTCCGCGTGCCGCAGCCAGCCGGCGACGGCCGGCACGGAGGTGAGGTCGTGGTTCTCGGCGAGGGCCGTCATCGCGCCGCAGGCGGAGTGCCCGCAGACGACGATGGCGCGGACGCCGAGCACGGCCACGGCGTACTCGATGCCGGCCGCCACGCCGTCGGGACCCGGGGCGTACGCGGGGACGAGGTTGCCGGCGGTGCGGATCACGAACAGCTCGCCCGGCTCGCTGCCACAGATCAGCTCCGGGACGACGCGGGCGTCGGAGCAGCCGATGAACAGGGTGCTCGGCTCGTGCCGCGTGGCCAGCCGGGCGAACAGCTCCGCGCGGGCCGGGAAGACGTCCCGGCGGAAACGGGCGACGCCCTCGGCGAGGTCGCGCATGGGTTCACTCCCTTCGGTGATCTTCCGGCCCGACGACCCGGACCGGCTCTGAAACCACCGTGCACGACCTGCACCTATAGCGTCCAAGACGCAACACCCATGCAAGCCATTGATACTGTCTATAGTTGTGGCCATGGCCCTGGAACTGCGTCATCTGCGCTATCTGCTCGCCGTGGCCGAGCAGGGCAACTTCACCCGCGCCGCCGAGGCCCTGCACATCTCACAGCCCACCCTGTCCCAGCAGATCAAGCAGCTGGAGCGCACGGTCGGCGTGCAACTGCTGGACCGCACGGGGCGCACCGTACGGCTCACCGACGCCGGTGACGTCTACGTCCGCCACGCGCGGCGTGCCCTGCGCGACCTGGCCGCCGCGGAACGTGCCGTGCACGACGTCCAGGACCTCTCCCGCGGCCATCTGCGCCTGGCCGTCACCCCCACGTTCACCGCCTACCTCGTCGGGCCCCTGACCGCCGAACTCCACTCCCGCCACCCGGGCATCACCCTGACCGTCACCGAGACCACCCAGGACCGCATCGAATCCGCCCTGCTCGCCGACGACCTCGACCTCGGCATTGCCTTCCACGGCCCCCACCTGCCGGGCATCGCCGCGGCCCCGCTCTTCACGGAGACCCTGGGCCTCGTCACCGGGGCGGCCACCGCCCCGGACCGCCCGCTGCCCGTGCCCGAGGTCGCCGGCCTGCATCTGGCGCTGCTCAGCCCCGACTTCGCCACCCGCGGCCACATCGACGCCTACTTCGCCCGGCACGGCGTCAGCCCGCGCATCGCGGTGGAGGCCAACTCGGTCCAGGCCCTCACCGAGATCGTCCGCCGCACCCCGGGCCTCGCCACGGTCCTGCCGGACGCCCTCGCCCACGACCGCCCGGGCCTCACGCCCGTCCCCCTCGAACCGCCCCTGCCCCCGCGCGCGGTCACGCTCCTCCGGCGAGAGGGCGCCTACCGCAGCGCGGCGACCCGCGCCTTCACCCGGCTCGCACACGACCTCGTACGGGAACGGGGCTACGCGACGGCCTGAGCCGCACCGACCATCCGCGAACCACCGAGAGGACCGCGTACCCCCATGACCGACGAGCAGCAAGCGACCCACCACCTCCGCGCCCGCATCCGCGGCTGCCTCCTCGGCGGCGCGATCGGGGACGCGCTCGGCAACCCCGTCGAATTCCTCTCCCTCACCGCGATCCGCGCCACGTACGGCCCGGCCGGCGTCACCGGGCTCGTGCCGGACGACGAGGGCATCGCCGGACGCGTCACCGACGACACCCAGATGACCCTCTTCACGGCGGAGGGGCTCATCCGCGCCCGGGCCCGCGCCGCCTCCAAGGGCATCGGCGGCGCCGGGACAGCCGTCGTCCGCAACGCGTATCTGCGCTGGCTGGACACCCAGAACCACCCCGCCCCGCCCCCGCCGGACGGCACCCGCGACATCGTCCGCTCCGGCTGGCTGCGGCTGGAGCCCTGGCTCTACGCCCGGCGGGCGCCCGGAAACGCCTGCCTCTCCGGACTCGGCCAGGGCCATATCCCGGACCCGCGCGAACCCCTCGACGGCACGCCGGGGCCCGTCAACTCAGAATCCAAGGGCTGCGGCACCGTCATGCGGTCCGCGCCCTTCGGCCTCACGGGCGCGCCCGCCGTGCGGGCCTTCGAACTCGCGGCGCGGTGCGCCCGGATCACGCACGGCCACCCCACCGGCGCGTACGCGGCCGGCGCCTTCGCCGCGATCGTCCGCCACCTCCTCGACGGCGTGCACCTCCACGGCTCCGTCCTGCGCGCGCTGGAACTCCTGGCCCACTACCCGGGCCACGAGGAGACGTCCGCCGCCCTCCGCGCGGCCCTCGGCCTCGCCGCCGACGGCGCGCCGACGCCCGAGAAGCTGGAGACCCTCGGGGGCGGCTGGATCGCCGAGGAGGCGCTCGCCATCGCCGTCTACGCCGCGCTGGCCCGCCGGGACTCGGTCGCCGACGCCCTCCTGCTGTCCGTGAACCACTCGGGCGACAGCGACTCCACCGGTTCCCTCTGCGGCAACCTCCTCGGCGCCCTGCACGGCGACGCGGCCCTGCCCCCGGCCTGGCTCTCACGGACGGAGGGC
>NZ_JBFAPH010000006.1:0-53530 GCF_040675635.1 Streptomyces sp. NPDC049577 | reverse complement strand
CCTCGGGAACGGTCGGTGCGGTGCGTGGAGTCCACCAGGGCCCCGAGGACGCCGGCGTCTCCACGGGCGAGCCCGGGCAGCGGTTCCCGCTGTTGAGCTCGTGCTCGACGGCCGCCTTGGCGGTCTCGACCTCGCAGACGATCTGCCCGTCGTGGACGGTGTCACCGACGCCCACGTACCACTTGAGGATCTCCGCCTCGGTGAGTCCCTCGCCGACGTCCGGCATCTTGAACTCGCGGAAGCGCTGGGTGCTTGCAGTCATCGTCACGGCTCTCCTCTATCCCCTAGTACGCCAGCGCGCGGTCGACGGAGTCGAGCACCCGGTCGAGGCCGGGCAGGTACTCGTCCTCCAGCCGGGACGGCGGGTAGGGGGCGTGGTAGCCGCCGACCCGCAGGACGGGGGCCTCCAGGTGGTAGAAGCAGCGCTCGGTGATCCGGGCGGCGATCTCCGCGCCGGAGCCGAAGAAGACCGGCGCCTCGTGGACCACGACCAGCCGGCGGGTCTTCTCCACCGACGCCTGGATCGCGTCGAAGTCGATCGGCGAGATCGAGCGCAGGTCCACGACCTCCAGCGACTTGCCCTCCTCCGCGGCGGCGGCCGCGGCCTCCAGACAGGTCTTGACCATCGGCCCGTAGGCGACCAGCGTCAGGTCCGTGCCCTCGCGGACCGTGCGGGCGGCGTGCAGGGGGCCCGGGATGGCGTCGGTGTCGACCTCGGAGCGGTCGTGGTAGCGGCGCTTGGGCTCGAAGTAGATGACCGGGTCGTCGCTCTGGATGGCCTGCTGCATCATCCAGTAGGCGTCGGCCGCGTTCGACGGGGAGACCACCTTCAGGCCCGCGACGTGCGCGAACAGGGACTCGGGGGACTCGCTGTGGTGCTCGACGGCACCGATGGCACCGCCGTAGGGGATGCGGATGACGACCGGCAGCTTGATCTTGCCGAGCGCGCGGGCGTGCATCTTCGCAAGCTGCGTGACGATCTGGTCGTAGGCCGGGAAGACGAACCCGTCGAACTGGATCTCCACGACCGGGCGGTAGCCGCGCAGGGCCATGCCGATCGCGGTGCCGACGATGCCGGACTCGGCCAGCGGGGTGTCGATCACCCGCTCCTCGCCGAAGTCCTTCTGGAGCCCGTCGGTGACGCGGAAGACGCCGCCGAGCTTGCCGACGTCCTCGCCCATGACCAGGACCTTCGGGTCCGCCTCCATGGCGGCGCGCAGGGAGGCGGTGATCGCCTTGGCGATCGAGAGCTTCTCGATGCTCATGGTTACTTGCTCTCCTCTGCGAACGAAGCCTGGTACGCGGCGAACTGTGCGCGCTCCTCGTCGACCAGCGCGTGGCCGTCGGCGTACGTGTGCTCGAACATCGCCATGTGGTCGGGGTCGGGCATGGTGCGCACGGTGTCGCGCACGCGCTTGGCGAGGGCGTCGCTCTCGGCCTCCAGCTCGGTGAAGAACGCCTCGTCCGCGTGGCCCTCGCGCTCCAGCAGGGCGCGCAGGCGCAGGATCGGGTCCTTCGCCTCCCACAGCTCGCGCTCCTCGTCGCGCCGGTAGCGCGTCGGGTCGTCGGAGGTGGTGTGGGCGCCCATGCGGTAGGTGAACGCCTCGATCAGCATCGGGCCCTGGCCGGTGCGGGCGCGCTCCAGCGCCGCCTTGGTGACCGCGAGCACGGCCAGCACGTCGTTGCCGTCGACCCGCACGCCGGGGAAGCCGTAGCCCTGGGCACGCTGGTAGAGCGGGACACGGGTCTGGCGCTCGGTGGGCTCGGAGATCGCCCACTGGTTGTTCTGGCAGAAGAACACCACCGGGGCGTTGTAGACGGCCGCGAAGGTGAACGCCTCGGCCACGTCGCCCTGCGAGGAGGCGCCGTCGCCGAAGTAGGCGATCACGGCGGAGTCCGCGCCGTCCTTGGCCACGCCCATCGCGTAACCGGTCGCGTGCAGCGCCTGCGAGCCGATGACGATGGTGTAGAGGTGGAAGTTGTTCTGGTTGGGGTCCCAGCCGCCGTTGTTCACCCCGCGGAACATGCCCAGCAGGTTGGTCGGGTCGACCCCGCGGCACCAGGCGACGCCGTGCTCGCGGTAGGTCGGGAAGACGTAGTCGTCGTGGCGGGTGGCCCGGCCGGAGCCGATCTGCGCGGCCTCCTGGCCCAGCAGGGAGGCCCACAGGCCCAGTTCGCCCTGCCGCTGGAGCGTGGTCGCCTCCGCGTCGAAGCGGCGGGTCAGCACCATGTCGCGGTACAGACCACGCAGTTCCTCGGGCGAGACGTCGATGGAGTAGTCCGGGTGCTCCACCCGTACGCCCTCCGGCGTCAGCAGCTGGACGAGGTCGGCCTGGGCCGACCCCTCGGCCGTCTTCGCGGCGCCGGCTCGCTTGCCGTTACTGCGTCGCGGCTTGCGCGCGGCAGTGCTGTCCACGGTCACGTGTGCTCCTCCGTCTGTCCGGCCCCCGGGGTCGCCGGCGGCCAGAGGGGGTCCCCCCGCCGTGAGACAGGGGGAGGCTCGCTCGATCCCCGACGGCACACGGGGTGGGTGTGCCGAGGCCGGAAACCGGGCGTGACAGGCGCCCCGGCCATTGGCCTGCAACAAGCACGTTACCCAGCGGGACGCATTACTGCGAAACCCCATCTGACCTGCGATTTTGCTTGGATTTCCAAGTAAATCGACAACGGGGCCATATCTCCACTGGTCAGCGCCTTGCGCCCGGCCGGAACGGGGGCACGTTATCCCGCCGGACAAGAGCAGGGGAAGAGTCGATGTGTGAGACTGTCATCGTGCGCGAAGAAGGAAAAATCACGGTATTTCTGCTTGACGACCACGAGGTCGTCCGCCGCGGCGTGCACGAGCTGCTCTCCTCCGAGGTGGACATCGAGGTGGTCGGGGAGGCCGGCACGGCCGCCGACGCGCTCGTGCGCATTCCGGCTACGCGTCCTGATGTCGCCGTACTGGACGTCCGCCTTCCGGATGGCAGCGGAGTGGAAGTATGCCGTGAGATCCGTTCGCAGGACGAAAACATCAAATGCCTGATGCTGACGTCCTACGCCGATGACGAGGCCCTCTTCGACGCCATCATGGCGGGCGCCTCGGGATATGTCCTCAAAGCCATTCGCGGCAATGAACTCCTCTCCGCGGTACGCGATGTCGCGGCCGGGAAATCCCTGCTCGACCCGGTGGCCACCGCCCGCGTTCTGGAACGCCTCCGCCACGGCAAGGGCGCGAAGGGCGACGAGCGCCTCGCCTCCCTCACCGACCAGGAACGACGCATCCTCGACCTCATCGGCGAGGGCCTGACGAACCGGGCGATCGGCGAGCGGCTGCATCTGGCGGAGAAAACGATCAAGAATTACGTCTCCAGCCTGCTCGCGAAATTGGGCATGGAGAGGCGCTCCCAGGCCGCCGCCTACGTCGCACGGCTCCAGGCCGAAGGCCGCTAGGTCGCCGGGGCCGGTTTTTTCCGGGCCGCAGACCGGGCCGGAGACCGGGCCGGAGACCGGGCCGCAGAACAGTGACGGGGGAGAGGACCAAAGGCTCTAGGGGCACGTGAGACTGGCGTGCAGAGTGAGGCCATGCGCTACGACCCGGCCCACGCCCTCGATCTGCTCCGCCGCACGGCGTACGGCCGGCTTTCCGTGAGCCTGCGCGCCCTCCCCGTCATCACCGTCGCCCGCCACATCGTGACCGGGGACGGGCGGATCCTGCTGCGCACGCACGCCGGCTTCGGCTACGCCCGGGCCTGCGACGGCGTCGTCGTCGCGTACGGCGCGGACAATCTCGCGGACCGCGCCGGGGACGACGAGGCCGTGTGGACCGCGCAGTGCGTCGGCACGGCGCGGACCGCCACCCCGGGCCCCGCCGAGCTGGAGCTCTTCGGCCCGGCCCCGCGCACCGCCGACGACGCGCCCTTCGTTCCCGAATACCTTTGCGTAGAACCCCAGTTCAGCACGGTTCACCACCTCGAGGGCGTACCCGCGCGACGGGTCGCCCACTCTGCGTGAACTAACATTTGGGGCGTGCCGCGCTCAAATGTCTCGACCGCCCCACCCGACGGCGGCACCCTGCGCACGCTGCTGCGCCGCTACGGACGCCTCGGCGACCCCGTCTCCTGCGAACCGCTGACGGAAGGCCTGCTCAACCGGGGGTACCGGCTCTCCACCACGCGCGGCCGCTTCTTCCTCAAGCACCACCTCGACGGCGACCAGGAGGCGATTTCCCGCCAGCACGAGGTCACCCGCCGGCTCGGCGCGCTCGGGCTGCCCGTCGCCCCGCCCGTCGCCGGCCGCGACGGCTCGACCGTCACCGTGCTGGGCGGCCGCTGCTACGCGCTGCACCCCTGGATCGAGGGCCGGCACCGCGACGGCGGCGAGCTGACCGCCGCCCAGTCCCGCCGCCTCGGCGCACTGCTGGGCCATGTGCACACCTGTCTGGAGCAGGTCATGGAGGGCCCGGAAGGGGCCTGTACGGGCCCGGGAGCGGCTCCGGACGCCGCGGCCGACCCCGAGGACACCTACGCCCTCATCGACGAGCTCCTGACCCTCGTGCGCAGCCGCCCCCGCGACGCCTTCGACGAGCTCGCGGAACACCGTTTGGTCGAACGCCGCGGCCTGCTGGAGCGGCACGCGCACCGCCGCCCGGACGCCGCCGCCGTCCCCGCCCGGGGCTGGGTGCACGGCGACTTCCACCCGCTGAACCTGCTCTACCGGGGCGCCGAGCCCGCCGCGATCATCGACTGGGACCGGCTGGGCGTGCAGCCCCGCGCCGAGGAGGCCGTCCGGGCGGCCGTGATCTTCTTCCTGTCCCCCGACGGCACGCTCGACCTGGTGAAGATAAGGCCGTACGCGCGCGCCTACCGCCGCGCGACCGGCGCGGACGCGGGCGAGCTCGCGGCGGCCGTGCACCGGGTGTGGTGGGAGCGGCTGAACGACTTCTGGATGCTGCGCTGGCACTACCAGCTCAACGACCACCGCGCCGACCCCGGTTTCCCGGCGTCGGCGGCGCTGTCGGTGTGGTGGACGCGCTCCTACGAGGCGGTGCGCGAGGCGTTCACGGACTGAGCGGGCCCCGCGGTGCGGGGCCCCTCGGCCTCAGCCGCTGGCGCCGCGGGTACCGGCACCCGCGGTCGGGCCGGTGCCCGACGTCCCGCCCTCGGTGGTGCCACCGGGCTGCGAGGGCTTGTCGGACGGCTTGTTGTCCCCGCCGTCCGTCGGCTTGGTCGACGGCACCGTCGGGTTGCTCGGGTTGCCGGACGGCGCCTGCGAGTGCGAACCGCGCGTCGGCTCGTCGGTCGGGTCGTTGCCCGGGTCGTCCGTCCAGTTGCCCTGGTCGCTGGTGTCACCGCCGATGGTGCCGTTGTGGCCGGGCGACGGCGAGTGCTTGCGCGTACCGCCCTGGCTCGGGGTGGAGCTGGGCGTCGGCGAGGTGGAGGGACCGGGGGTCTGCTTGTCGGACGTGGTGTGCCCGTTCTTGCCGGCCGTGCCGTTGCCCTTGGTCAGCACCCAGACACCGCCCGCGACCAGCGCGATCAACGCGACGGCGACGATCAGCAGGGTCTTGCCCCGGCCGCCGCCCTGCGGACGGCCACGGCCGCCCCCGTAGCCGTCGAAGCCGCCGTCGTTCCCGGCGCCGGACCGGCGCGGCAGCAGCGGCTGCTGCGAGGTGTCACCGTGCTGCGGGTGCGGCATGGCCGTGGTGGCCCCCATGCCCAGGCCGCCGGCCGCGCCGCCGCCCGGACCGCCGATCACCTGGGTGGCGGCCGTGGCGTGGTCGATCGGGCCGGTGTCCCAGACACCCGTGTGGCCGCCCGCCTCGTGCAGCATCTGGAGCGCGTACTGGACCAGCCCGCGCATCTCCTCGGCGCTCTGGAACCGGTCGTCCGGGTCCTTGGCGAGGGAGCGCATGACAAGCCCGTCGAGCTCCGGCGGCACGCTGCCGAGCACCTGCGACGGCGGCACCGGAGTGTCCTGGACGTGCTGGTAGACGACCGACAGCGGCGTCTCGCCGGTGAACGGCGGGCGCAGCGCGAGCAGTTCGTACAGCAGGCAGCCGGTCGCGTAGAGGTCCGAGCGGGCGTCGACGGTCTTGCCGAGGGCCTGCTCGGGCGAGAGGTACTGCGGCGTGCCCATGACCATGCCGGTCTGGGTCATGGTGGAGGCCGCGCCGTGCAGGGCGCGGGCGATGCCGAAGTCCATGACCTTGACCGCGCCCGCGTTGGTGATGATCACGTTGGCGGGCTTGATGTCGCGGTGCACGATGCCGTGCTGGTGGCTGTAGGCCAGCGCCTCCAGCACGCCCGACACGATGATCAGCGCCTGCTCGGGCGGCGGTGCCTCGGCGCTGAGCAACAGGTCGCGAATAGTGCGGCCTTCAACCAACTCCATGACGATGTACGGCACGACGTTGCGGCCGACGGTGTCCTCGCCGGAGTCGTAGACGGCCACCACCGCATGGTGGTTCAGGCCGGCGACCGACTGGGCCTCGCGCGTGAAGCGGGCCTTGGAGACCGGGTCCTCGGCAAGGTCCGCGCGGAGCAGCTTGACCGCGACCGTGCGGCCGAGGCGCACGTCCTCGGCGGCGAAGACCTCGGCCATGCCGCCGCGGCCGAGCCGGTGGGTGAGGCGGTAGCGGCCGTCGCCGACGAGCCCGCCGTTACCCCACATTTCAGGCACATCGGGCATTCCGCCCCCGTTGGCGTCAGGGTCGCCCGGACCCTGGGCGCTCTGCGTCTGTGCCATCAGTCCTCGCCGTCGTGTCTGGCCGCTCGCGTTCGGGGGCGTGCGCGGGGCAATACGGTCTTCCGCCAGGCCACGCTACAGGCTTCCGAGCGGGCACCGGTCCGGGATGGACCGGTTATCAAACCCGTATCGGGCCGAGCAAGGCAAATCCCGTGACGGCTTGTCGCGCATCCGGTCACGGAACGGGCACGCGGCTTGACGTGCCCGTGGCCTGGGGCAGACTTGGCCGGAAGACAGCTGGAAGACAACGTGAAGACATGCCGTACGGCAGGCCGTGCGCCGAGGGGGAAGTAACACCATGAGCCAGGACGGCGCGCGGAGCCGGTACGCGGGACGCGCGGTCGGCGGCGGCCGCTACCAGCTGCGCGACCTGCTCGGCGAGGGCGGCATGGCCTCCGTGCACCTCGCGTACGACAGTGTGCTGGACCGCCAGGTCGCCATCAAGACGCTGCACACCGAACTCGGCCGGGAAGCGTCCTTCCGCGAGCGCTTCCGGCGCGAGGCGCAGTCGGTGGCCAAGCTCACCCACACCAACATCGTCTCGGTTTTCGACACCGGCGAGGACGACCTCGACGGCGCGACGATGCCGTACATCGTCATGGAGTACGTCGAGGGCCAGCCGCTGCGCTCGGTCCTCGACGCGGACATCGCCCAGTACGGCGCGATGCCGGCCCAGAAAGCGCTGAAGATCACAGCCGATGTGCTGGCCGCGCTCGAGGTCAGCCACGAGATGGGCCTGGTCCACCGGGACATCAAGCCGGGCAACGTGATGATGACCAAGCGCGGCGTGGTCAAGGTCATGGACTTCGGCATCGCGCGCGCCATGCAGTCCGGCGTGACCTCGATGACGCAGACCGGCATGGTCGTCGGCACCCCGCAGTACCTCTCGCCCGAGCAGGCGCTGGGACGCGGCGTCGACGCCCGTTCCGACCTGTACTCGGTCGGCATCATGCTCTTCGAGCTGCTGACCGGCCGGCTGCCGTTCGATGCGGACTCGCCGCTGGCCATCGCCTACGCGCACGTCCAGGAGGAGCCGCCGGTCCCCTCCTCGATCAACCGCTCGGTCCCGCCGGCCGTGGACGCGCTCGTCGCCCGCGCGCTGAAGAAGAACCCGAACGAGCGCTTCCCCAGCGCCGAGTCGATGCGCGACGAGTGCGCGCGGGTCTCGGGCGCGGCGCAGGCCGCCGCCTCGCCGATCATCATCGCGGGCGGCCCGCCGGCCCGCAGCGGTGCGGGCGTCAGCTCGGCCGTCTTCCCGCCGGTCGACAGCCGGGGCACGCCGGCGCCGCAGAGCGTCCAGACGCCCTATCAGAATCCTTACGCCAGTGGCGGTTACGGGCCGTCGACGCCGGCGCCGCACGCCGCGCCGGCCCCGGCCTACGCGGCCCCGGCACCCTCCTACAGCACGCCGCCGCCCCCGTCGGCGCCCGCGCCGTCCCCCTCCGGCGGGAGGAACAACAGGCCGGTCATCATCGGCTCGGCCGTCGTCGCCGCCCTCGCGGTCGTGGGAGTGATCACCGCCCTCCTGGTCGGTGGCGACAAGAACGACCCCGCCAAGCCGGCGCAGAACCAGGCCTCCGCCAGCCCCGCGGCCGGCACGACCGGCGGTACGGCCGCCGGCACGACCGGGAGCGGCGGGACCTCCGGCGGGGCGCAGGCCAAGCACCGGGACGGCGACAAGTCGAAGACCATCGACAAGGAGAAGTGCACCGGCGCGTACGACTACTACAACGACAAGACGAAGAAGTCCGCGCCGGACTTCCGCTACGTCTACATCGACTCGGTGAAGGAGTGCCTCCAGGCCGCCGGCTGGAAGTACAAGATCGTCGACCAGGACGAGAACACCTGGGGCAAGGGCACGGTCCTGAGCCAGACGCCCGAGTCGGGCGACCCCTTCGACCCGAAGTCGCCGAGCGCGCAGTTCACGCTGACCGTGTCGACGGGCGACGCGCCGCAGTAACCGGCAGGGGGCCGCCGGCAACCGACGGCCCCCTTTCTGTTTTTCCTACAGGTACGGCCCGGAGCGGGCGCCGCCGTGCTGCGGGCCCTCCCGCTCGTCGTCGCCCCCGATGCCGGCCGGCAGGGCCCGGCGCATCTGCTCCAACTGGGCGCGCGCCGCCATCTGCTGCGCGAACAGCGTCGTCTGGATGCCGTGGAACAGCCCCTCCAGCCAGCCGACCAACTGCGCCTGCGCAATGCGCAGTTCGGCCTCGGTGGGGATCGTCTCGTCCGTGAAGGGCAGGGAGAGGCGCTCCAGCTCCTCCACGAGCTCGGGGGCGAGCCCGTCCTCCAGCTCCTTGACCGAGCTGGCGTGGATCTCCCGCAGCCGCACCCTGCTCGCCTCGTCGAGGGGAGCGGCCCTGACCTCTTCCAGCAGTTGCTTGATCATGCTGCCGATGCGCATGACCTTCGCGGGCTGTTCGACCATCTCCGTCACCGGGACCTCGCGCGACTCGTCGTCGCCCTCCCCGCCGCCGGGGCTGGCGCTGCCGAGAGCCAGGCCGTCCGGGCCTACGACCAGGACGTGCGGCGGGCTCTCCTGCGACCGTTCATTCCTCGGCATATCCATGCCGCCATTCTCTCGCACATGTGATTTCCCCAGGGTGATGCCCCCGCACACGCACGCCCATGCGGGTTGCCCATGCGGGCAGCAACACGAAGAAGGCGGGGCCTCCCCCTCCTCCTCTCCGCCCTCCTCTCCGCCGCGACGGCGAGGCCCCCCCAGCCCCAGGCCAGGGCCGTCGGCCGCCTGGCGCGCGCGGAGGCGGGGCCGAGGGGCGCCAGCCCCCCCCAACGCCGCCGCGACGGCGAGGTCCCCATGCGACCTGGCCGGCGGTGCCGAACCGGGCCCAGCCCGGCGGGCACCGTGCCGGACACCGGCACGGTGGCTGAGCGCCGCCGCGCCGGGAAGAGGGGACGAGGGGGCGCCAGCCCCCCTCCCGCAGGCCCCGGGCAGGGGCGGAAGGGAGAGGGCGCCCTCGGCCGGGGGGAAGGACAGAGCGCCGTCGGGGTGCGGGCCCGGGAGAGGGCTCGGGGTCAGCGACCCCGCAGGCGCAGGGCGAAGAACGCCAGCCCCAGCCCCGTCAGCGTCAGCCCCAGCCCCAGCGGCAGCACCCGCATCGCTCGGTCCGAGGATTCCGTGGCCCGGGAGCGGGCAGGGGCGCCCCGGTCCGCGGGACGCGGGGCCGGCGGCACAGGCGCGGCCGGCCGCGGGGCCTCGCCCTTCTCCTCCGCGCCGGGGCGACCGGGATGGCGCCGCCCCGCGCCCGCCGCCGTGCCCACGAGGTCGTCGCCGGAGGGCGACGGCGACGACGGCGGCGACGGGAAGACCGTCGTGTACGACGGCACCGCCGTCGGGTCCCGCTCGTCCGCCCGCACCGCGCCGCCCGGCGCGCTCAGCAGGGCCGTCAGCACGAGCACGGCCAGGGAGACGGTTCGCGATCGGCAGCCCACTTCGCCAACCTCCGCGGGAGTCGCCCCCCTGACGGACACCCACCACCCTCACACGGGTGGCGCCCGGCAGCGCGCTGGACAGGGCGATCAGGCGAACGGGTCAAGCGCTCACACCGTCAGCAGCACCTTCCCGATGTGCGCGCTCTCCTCCAGCACCTGGTGCGCCCCCGCCGCGTCCCGCAGCGGCATCGTGCGGTCCACGACCGGCCGTACCCGCCCGGCCGCGATCAGCGGCCAGACGTGCTCCCGCACGGCCGCCACGATCGTCGCCTTCTCGGCGAGAGGCCGCGCGCGCAGCGACGTGCCCATCACGGCGGCCCGCTTCATCAGCAGCGCGCCCAGGTCCAGCTCGGCGCGCCGGCCGCCCTGCAACCCGATGATCGTCAACCGTCCGTTGACGGCGAGGACGTCTACGTTCCGTGCGAGGTACTTCGCCCCGACGATGTCGAGGATGACGTCCGCGCCGACCCCGCCCGTCACCTTGTGGAGCTCCTCCACGAAGTCCTGTTCGCGGTAGTCGATGAGGATGTCCGCGCCCAGCTCGCGGCAGCGCTCCAGCTTCTCCGGCCCGCCCGCCGTGACGGCGACGCGTGCGCCGGCCGCCTTGGCCAGCTGGACGGCCATCGTGCCGATGCCGCTGCCACCGCCGTGCACGAGCAGCGTCTCGCCGGGGGCCAGGTGGGCGATCATGAATACGTTCGACCAGACCGTGCACGTCACCTCCGGCAGCGCGGCCGCGTGAACGAGGTCCATGCCGGCCGGCACGGGCAGCAGCTGGCCCGCCGGCACGCAGACCTTCTCCGCGTAGCCGCCGCCGGCCAGCAGCGCGCACACCTCGTCGCCGACCGCCCAGCCGCTCACCCCGGGGCCGAGGGCGGCGATCCGGCCGGAGCACTCCAGGCCCGGGTAGGGGGAGGCGCCGGGCGGCGGGTCGTAGAAGCCCTGCCGCTGCATCACGTCGGCGCGGTTGACGCCGGCGGCCGCGACCTCGACGAGAACCTCTCCGTCGCCGGGCACGGGATCGGGGACCTCGGCCCAGACGAGCGCCTCGGGGCCACCGGGTTCGGGAATGGTGATCGCATGCATGAGCGCGAGGCTACTCCCCGGAATCCCCGGAGGCCGCGCGGTTCATGACTGGCCGTCGGACGCGTCCGGCCGGGCCCGGACGATCGTGATCAGCCGGTCGGTCGCCCTGAGCGGGCTCGCTGCCGGGTCGTCGTACGGCAGCAGGCGGTGGCCGCGCAGGACGGAGACGACCAGGTCGTCCGTCTCCCGCACCCCGCGTCCCACCTCGGACTTCACCACCGGCCGTTCGATCAGGGCGAGGCCCGTGCCGTGCTGGATGAGGTCCTCCATGACCGTGCCGGCGCTCGGGCTGAGCACGGACAGGCCGAGCAGCCGTCCGGCCGCGCTGGCGCTCGTGATCACCGTTGAGGCGCCGGACTGGCGCAGCAGCGGGGCGTTCTCCTCCTCCCGCACGGCGGCGACGAGGTGGGCGCCGCGGTTGAGCTGGCGTGCGGTGAGGGTGACGAGCACGGCCGTGTCGTCGCGCTGCGTGGCGACGATGATCTGCCGTGCCTTCTGGAGCTCGGCGCGGAGCAGCACGTCGCTGCGGGTGGCGTCGCCGACGACGCCCGCGTAGCCGTGCGCGGTGGCGGACTCGACGACCTTGGGGTTCGGGTCGACGACGACCACCTTCTCGGCGGCCAGCCCGGTCGCCCGCAGGGTCTGCAGCGCGGACCGGCCCTTGGTGCCGAATCCGATGAGGACGGTGTGCTCACGCACGGCGGACCTCCAGCGTGCCTCGCGCCACTGCCGGCGGGTGCGTTCGGTGAGGACCTCGAGCGTGGCACCGACCAGGATGATCAGGAAGAGGACGCGCAGGGGCGTCACCAGGAGCACGTTGGACAGCCGGGCGCCGTCGCTGTGCGGCACGATGTCGCCGTACCCGGTGGTGGAGAGGGTGACGGTGGAGTAGTAGACGGCGTCGAGGAAGTCCACCCGGCCGTCCGCGTTGTCGTGGTAGCCGCCCCGGTCGGCGTAGACGACGATCACGGTCGCGACGAGGACGAGCAGTGCGAGGCCCAGCCGGCGCGCGACCTGCCGCAGCGGCGCGACGGCGCCGCGCGGCAGCAGGATGCGGTACTCGCCCTCCGGATCCTCGGAGCGGGCCGCGGCGTCCTGGGCGGGGAGCTTCACACGGCGCCTCCGGCGGGCGCGGCGGCGGCCCAGGGCAGGGCCAGGAGCTCGGCCCGGCCGCCGTGGCCGGTGCCGCCCGGCGGGATGACGGCCAGCGCGTCGGCGGCGGCCAGGCCACGCAGCATCGCCGGCCCGTGGAAGCGCAGGGGCCGGGCCCGGCCGCCGCCCTGGCCGGTCACCGGGACCAGGCGCGTGTCGGCCGGGTGCCCGGAGACCGGCCCGGTGAGCACGGCCTGCGGGAGGCGGTCGGCGGGCGGCTGCCCGGCGAGGGCCCGCAGGACGGGCACGGCGAGCGTGACCAGCCCGGCGACGGCCGCGAGCGGATTGCCCGGCAGGCCGACCAGATGCCGGCCGGGGGCGAGCCGGGCGAGCAGCATCGGGTGCCCGGGCCGGACGGCGACGCCGTCGACGAGGAGTTCGGCACCGAGCCGGCCCAGGGCCGGGCGGACGTGGTCCACGGGCCCCGACGCGGTCCCGCCAGTGGTCAGGACGAGGTCGGCCTCGCTGCCCGCGAGAGCGGCGTGGAGCGCCTCCGCGTCGTCGCCCAGATGCCGGGTGGTGCGGACCTCGGCGCCGAGGGCGTCCAGCCAGGGACCCAGCATGGGCCCGAGGGCGTCGCGGATCAGGCCGTCCCGGGGCGTCCCCTCGCGCAGCAGTTCGTCGCCCAGGACGAGTACGTCGACGCGCGGGCGGCGGGTGACGGCCAGTTCGTCGTACCCGGTGGCGGCGGCGAGGCCCAGCACGGCCGGGTTGACGCGCATCCCGGCGGGCAGCAGCTCGTCGCCGCGGCGGCACTCCTGGGCCCTCGGGCGGATGTCCTGCCCCTGGGTCACACGGCGCGTCGCCTGGAGCTCGCCCTGCGGACCGGTTCTGCCGTGCTCCCGCCGCAGCACGGCGGTCGTCCCGGGGGGCACGCGCGCGCCGGTGGCGATGGGTACGGCACGGCCGTCCGCGAGCGGGGCGGCCGCGTCCTGGCCGGCGAGGATGCCGGTGCCGTCCTCGCCCTCGCCGGGCAGCTGCCAGGGCCCGGGGCCGGCGAGGGCCCAGCCGTCCATGGCGGACGTGTCGAACGACGGCAGGTCGGCGAGCGCGGCGAGCGGCTCGGCGAGCGTCCGGCCGAGCGCTTCGGCGATCGGCAGCCGCTCGGCGGGCAGCACGTCGGCGGCCCGGGCGGCGATGTGCCGGGCCTCGTCCCAGGGGACGCGCCCGTGCCGCGGCCCGCCGGTCCCCTTCCGTCGCCGCTCGGGCGCGTGCAGATCGACGAAGCGCACGCCGTCGAACGGCACGTCGAGCGGCTCTTCCGGCCCCTCGCCCCCGTGTCCCCGGGACCGCCCACCGGCCGCCTCGGGGGCGGCGCCGAACGGGTCCCGGTCGAAGGAGAACCCGGACCCGGCCGGTGGCTCGTTCCGCGAGGAACGCGCCTGCGCGGCAGGCCGCTCGGCGTCGAGGAGGAACCCGGGCAGCGTCACGTCGGCCGGACGGCGCTCACGGGACGCCTCCTCCGGCCCGAACGGATCGCCGTCGAACGGGAAGCCCGGGTCCACGGCTCCGCTGCGCACAGCGGCCGCAGCCCGCTCGCGCGGCGGGTCGGCCGGCCGCTCACCGTCACGCCGCGAGCCCGGCAGCAGCGGCCCGCCGGCCGCACCGCGCTCACGCAACGCCTCCTCCGGCCCGAACGGATCGCCGTCGAAGGGGAATCCGGGCCCGGCGGCTGAGCGGTCCGGTGAGCGGTCCGGTGCCCGCTCGGCGTGCTCCCGGGGCGCGCTGTGGCCGGGCTGCTGTCCCGCGCACGGTCCGTGCCGCTGCTCGGCATGCGCGTCCGCGTGCCGCGGCGAGCGGCCGGGCGGCCCGTCGGAACCGGCGGGCCGCGGGGTGAGGAGGGCCAGGGCCTCCTCGGTCGCCCGTTCCAGGGCCGCGTCCGCGTCGTGGTCGGTCATGACGGTCCGTCTGCCGAACCGTCCGTCTTCTCCTCCGCCCAGCGCGCGGCGAGCGCGGTCGCCGCGCGGGCCGCCTCCGCGACCGCCTCGGGGCCGCCGCCCCGCTGCGCGGCCGCGTAGCCGACGAGGAAGGTGGTCAGGGGCGCGGCGGGCCGGGCCACGCCGTGGGCGGCGTCGCGGGCCAGGTCGAGGAGGCCCGCCGTGTCGACGTCGAGATCCAGGCCCATCTCGGCCTTGACCGCGGAGATCCATTCATCCAGCACGGTCCCATGGTCCCTGATGCGGGCACGGGCCGCGCCGATGTCGTCCCAGGTGTCGCAGTCGAAGGAATCCGGCGAGTCGGTGGGACGGTGGAGGCGGGTGAGGGTGAGGTCGGAGAGGAGCAGCCGCAGCGGCAGTCCGGTCAGCGTGCCGTGTTCCGTGGCGAGCAGGGCGAGCTCGCGGCGGAGCGGCTCGGTCCGGTAGGCGGCGACCAGGGGCTGGTCGCGGCCGGCGGGGTCCACGAGCAGGGTGCCCTCCGTGCCGGCCGCTCCGGCTTCCGTGAGCAACTCCCGGACCGTGTCCGGGCGGAGGAACGGCAGGTCGGCGGAGAGGACGAGGACCGTGCCGGCGGTGGCGTGCCGCAGGCCGGCGTGCAGGGCGGCGAGGGGGCCGCCGCCGGGCGGTTCCTCGCGCGTCCACAGGACCGGCCGGGCGGTCGCCCGGCGCGGGCCCACCACGACCGTCCGGGCGGCGTCCGGACAGGCGCCGAGCACCCGGTCGAGCAGCGCGCGCCCGCCGATCCGCACGCCCGGCTTGTCGGCACCGCCGAGCCGGCGGGCAGCCCCGCCGGCCAGCACAACAACGTCGTACTCCGCGTGATCCGTCACCCGATGAGTATCGGGTCAGATCGAGCGCAGCAGCACGGCGGGTTGTTCGACACAGTCGGCCACGTAGCGCAGGAAGCCGCCGGCCGTGCCGCCGTCGCAGACGCGGTGGTCGAAGGTGAACGACAGTTGCACGACCTGCCGCACCGCCAGCTCGCCGCGGTGCACCCAGGGCTTGGGCGCTATCCGGCCGACGCCGAGCATCGCGGCCTCGGGGTGGTTGATGATCGGGGTGGAGCCGTCGACGCCGAAGACGCCGTAGTTGTTCAGCGTGAACGTGCCTCCGGTGAGCTCGGCGGGGCTGAGCTTGCCGGCGCGGGCGGCCTCGGTGAGCCGGGCCATCTCGACGGACAGCTCGACCGCGTTGCGCGCGTGGGCGTCCCGGACGACCGGGACGACCAGTCCGCGTTCGGTCTGCGCGGCGAAACCGAGGTGGACGCCGGGCAGCCGGACGATCTCGCCGGCTTCCACGTCGACGGTGGCGTTGAGCTCCGGGTACTTGGCGAGCGCGGCCGTGCAGATGCGCGCGAGGAGGGCCAGCAGCGAGACCTTCGCGCCACCGGACGCGTTCATCGCGCGGCGGGCCTCCAGCAGTTCGGTGGCGTCGGCGTCGACCCAGCAGGTGGCGTCGGGGATCTCGCGCCGGCTGCGGCTGAGCTTCTCGGCGACCGCGCCGCGCACACCGCGCAGCGGCACGCGCAGCCCCTCGGCCGCCTGGCGCGGCGCGGGCCGGGCGGCACGGCCGGCGGTGTCCTTGGCCTCCGCGGCGACGGACCCGGCGGACCGGGCGGCCCGGGCGGCCTGTTCGACGTCCACCCGGAGGATCAGCCCGTCCGGGCCGCTGCCGCGCACGCCGGCGAGGTCGACGCCGTGCTCGCGGGCGAGCCGGCGGACGAGCGGGGATATCACCGCGATCGCCGCCGAACCGGGGTTCGGGTCCGCGAGCGGGGCGGGGGCCGGGGCAGGGGCCTTCGGCTCCGTCCGTCCGGTCCGCTGCGGCCGGACCCGGCGGCGGCGCGCGGCGGGCGCCTGCGTGCCGTACCCGACGAGGACGTTGCCGGAGCCCTCCGGCGCCGGCTTCGGCTCCTCCCCCGCCGCCGAGCCGTCCCGCTCGCCGACCGCGACGGTCAGCAGGGGCGCCCCGACGGGCAGTTCGGTGCCCTCCTCGCCGAACCGGGCGGTGACCACGCCGCCGTACGGGCAGGGGACCTCGACCATCGCCTTGGCGGTCTCGACCTCGACGACGGGCTGGTCGACGACGACCACGTCACCGACGGCGACGAGCCAGCGCACGACCTGGGCCTCGGTCAGGCCCTCGCCCAGGTCCGGCAGGGTGAACTCACGGACGACGGCCATCAGCGCGCACCACCCTCGGCACCCTCGCCGGTCCACTCGGACTCCCACTGCAGCCGCGCCACCGCGTCGAGCACGCGGTCCACGCCGGGCAGATGGTGCTTCTCCAGCATCGGCGGCGGATAGGGGATGTCGAAGCCGGTGACCCGCAGCACGGGCGCCTCCAAGTGGTGGAAACAGCGCTCGGTGATCCGGGCGGCGATCTCCCCGCCGGGACCGCCGAAACCGGTCGCCTCGTGGACGACGACGGCCCGGCCGGTGCGGCGTACGGACGCGCAGACGGTCTCCTCGTCGAACGGCACGAGCGAGCGCAGGTCGACGACCTCCAGGTCCCAGCCCTCGGCCCGGGCGGCCTCCGCGGCCTCCAGGCAGACGGGCACGGACGGCCCGTAGGTGACCAGCGTGGCGGACGTGCCGGGCCGCAGGACGGCCGCGCGGCCGATGCCGGGCACGGACGCCGGGTGCTCGGGGTTCCAGTCGGCCTTGGCCCAGTAGAGCCGCTTGGGCTCCAGGAAGACGACCGGGTCGTCGGAGGCGATGGCGGCGCGCAGCAGCCCGTACGCATCGGCGACCGTGCCCGGCGTGACGACGTGCAGGCCGGGGGTGGCCAGGTAGTAGGCCTCGGAGGAGTCGCTGTGGTGCTCGACGCCGCCGATGCCGCCGCCGTAGGGCACCCGGATGGTGATCGGCATGGGCATCGCGCCGCGCGTGCGGTTGCGCATCCGGGAGACGTGGCTGACGAGCTGCTCGAAGGCCGGGTAGGCGAAGGCGTCGAACTGCATCTCGACCACTGGCCGCAGCCCGTACATCGCCATGCCGACGGCCGTGCCGAGGATGCCGGCCTCGGCGAGCGGGGTGTCCGTGCAGCGGTCCTCGCCGAACTCCTTGGCCAGGCCGTCGGTGACCCGGAAGACCCCGCCGAGGGTGCCGACGTCCTCGCCGAGGACGTGGACGGAGGGGTCCTCCGCCATCGCGTCGCGCAGGGCCCGGGTGAGCGCCTGCGCCATCGAGGTGGGTGTGGCGGCGTGCGCGACAGCGGCGGTGGTCATCGCTGCCTTCCTTCCTGGGGGCCGTGTCCGTGGGTGCCCGGGGCGAGCTCGTCGGCGGCGGCCAGCTCGGCGCGCAATTGCGCCGCCTGCTCGCGCAGTTGGGCAGTCTGCTCGGCGTACACGTGGGTGAACAGTTCCATCGGGTCCAGGACCGGGTCCTGGTTCATGCGCTCGCGCAGCCCCGCCGCCATCCGCTCGGCGTCCTCGCGGACGGCCCGCATGCCGTCCTCGTCGAGCAGCTTGCGCCCGGTCAGCTCCGCCTCCAGCAGGGCCACCGGGTCGTGGCCGCGCCATGCCTCGACCTCGGCGTCGGAGCGGTAGCGGGTGGCGTCGTCGGCGTTGGTGTGCGCGTCGAGGCGGTAGGTGACGGCCTCGATCAGCGTGGGGCCGCCGCCGGACCGTGCCCGGGCGAGCGCCTCGCCCACCACGCGGTGGACGGCGGCCACGTCGTTTCCGTCCACCAGGCGGCCGGGCATGCCGTAACCGACGGCCTTGTGGGCGAGCGAGGGCGCGGCGGTCTGCTTGGCCAGGGGCACGGAGATGGCGAAGCCGTTGTTCTGCACGAGGAAGACGACCGGGGCCCGCCACACGGCGGCGAAGTTCATGGCCTCGTGGAAGTCGCCCTCGCTGGTGCCGCCGTCGCCGACCATGGCGAGCGCGACGACGTCGTCGCCCTTCAGGCGGGCGGCGTGCGCGAGACCGACCGCGTGCGGGAGTTGGGTGGCCAGTGGAGTGCACAGGGGGGCGACACGATGTTCGTGCGGGTCGTAGCCGGTGTGCCAGTCGCCGCGCAGCAGCGTCAGTGCCTGGACCGGGTCCAGGCCGCGCGCGACCGCGGCGAGGGTGTCGCGGTAGCTGGGGAAGAGCCAGTCCCGCTCGGCGAGGGCGAGCGCGGCGCCCACCTGGCACGCCTCCTGGCCGGTGGAGGACGGGTAGACGGCGAGCCGGCCCTGCCGGGTCAGCGCCGTGGCCTGTGTGTTGTACCGCCGGCCGCGCACCAGGTGGCCGTACAGCAGCACCAGCAGCTCGGGGTCGAGCTCCGCGGCGGCGTCGGTGCCCAGCAGGCGGTACGGCTCCGCGTCCGGAAGCAGCGGCGCGGGGTCGGTGCGGGGCTGCCAGTTCGGCGGAGTGGGCCGGTACGAACCGGGCTGCTCCAGAACCGTCATGACGAGCACCTCCTCGGAGGACGGGCTTGAGACGAGCGTGACCGGAAAGCGCCCTGCGCTCTCCCTACCGATTGTTCGGTCGTCGGCACATTTTGGCTACAGGCGGCCCGAGCCTGTGGACAAACGGTTCTCCACAACGTGAGATATGGACACGGTGTCCATGAAGGGGAGGCATGGCGGTATGGCGGACGAACAGATGGCCACGCCGGTCCCGTCGCTCGCTTCCGGCGAGAGACCACCGGCCCGCCCGCTCGACGACATCGACCGGTCGATCCTGCGCATGCTCCAGTGCGACGGCCGGGCGTCGATACGCTCCGTGGCCGAGCGCGTACACGTCTCCCGGGCCAACGCCTACGCCCGGATCAACCGCCTCATCGACGACGGCGTCATCCGCGGCTTCTCCGCGCGCGTGGACGAGGAGCGCGCGGGGCAGGGCGCATCGGCCTACATCACCCTGAAGATCGTCCAGAACTCGTGGCGAACGGTCCGGGAAAAGCTCCGCGAACTGCCGGGCGCGTCCCACATCGCCCTGGTCAGCGGCGACTTCGACGTCCTGCTCCTGGTCCACACCCGGGACAACCGCGCCCTGCGGGAGCTGGTCCTGACCCGCATCCAGGCCATAGAGGAAGTCCTCAGCACGCGCACGCTGCTGGTCTTCGAGGAAACGGACCTGAAGTCGGAACGCCTGTGACCTGGGGGCGGGCCCGCCCCAGGGTGCCGGGGGCGGGGGCGTCGGCTACGAGCGGTGCGTCCGCAGTCCCCCCAGCGCCGTATGGATCACGGCGTCCGCGACCTCGTCGACCGTGGCCGCCCCGGCGCGAGCCGGCCGGTACCACTCCGCGATCGAGTTGATCATTCCGAACAGCAGCCGCGTGGCCAGCCGCACGTCGACGTCGCTGCGCAGGTCGCCCTCGGCGACGGCCCGCTTGAGCAGCTCCGCGACCCGGTGGTCGAACTCGCGGCGCCGTTCCATCGCCCACCGCTCGGTGCCCGTGTTCCCGCGCACCCGCAGCAGCAGCGTCACGTAGGGCAGCTCCGCGATCAGCACCTCCACCGTGCGCCGCACGACGTGTTCCAGCCGCTCCACCGCCCGGCCGTCACCGGCCGCGGCGGGCTCGTCGAGGACCGCGAAGAGGCCGTCGAGGGCACGGCTTATGGCCAGGCGCAGCAGCTCCTCCTTGCCCTTGACGTGGTGGTAGATCGAGGACTTGGAGATGCCGGCGGCCTTGGAGAGGTGCTCCATCGAGGTGCCGTCGTAGCCCCGCTCGTTGAACACCCCGACGGCGACCGCGAGCAGCGATTCGGGCGTGTAGGTGTCGCGCTTGGCCATGGTCATGATTACAGCAGGCTCTCCTTGACGGCCGCACGGCGGCGCAGTGACCGGCAGGCCGCGTAGCGCCCGCCCGGGTATTCGTGGTCCATGTTGCGCAGAAGACCCGCCACCCAGTCGGCGCCGAGCTCCTGCCCCCAGGCCAGCGGGCCCAGCGGATAGTTCACGCCGAGCCGCATGGCGGTGTCGACGTCCTCCCGGCCGGCGACCTCCCGGCCGGCCGCGTCCTCGGCGAAGTCGACCAGCAGGGCGACCGTACGGGCGACGATCATGCCGGGAACGTCACCGATGACGCTGACCCGCTTGCCCAGGGCCTGGAAGAGGCCGACGGCCGCCGCGAGGTCCTCCCCGGGCGCCGTCGCGGACGGGGCGAGGGCGACGCGCGCGCAGGCGCGGTAGTCCAGGGCCAGGTCGAATTCGATGCGCGCCCCGGCGGCCGGCCCCCGGCCGTCGGTGAGGCACAGTTCCGTGCCGCCGGGCAGCACGATGCCGGCGCCCGCCCCACCCCGCACGACCTTGATCCCGGCCTCTTCGATCAGCTGCGGCAGCACGGCGGCCGGCCCGGCGAGCCCGGGCCCGCACCCGACCTCCGTGGGCGCCGGGCACGGCTGTGCCGTGTGCGGCTCCGGCGCCGGCGCGTCCTCCGCGTGGTCGTACCAGCCCTGCCCGGTCTTCCGGCCGAGCCGTCCCGCCTGCACCAGCCGCCCCTGCGCCAGCGACGGCGTGAACTTCGGGTCGTGGAAGAACGCCTCGTACACCGAATGGGTGACGGCGTTGTTCACATCCTGGCCGATGAGATCGGTCAGCTCGAAGGGGCCCATGGCGAATCCGCCGCACTCGCGCAGCACGGCGTCGATCGTGGCCGGGTCGGCGGCGCGCTCCTCGTACACGCGGAAGGCCTCGGCGTAGAAGGGCCGGGCGAGCCGGTTGACGAGGAACCCGGGGGTGTCGGCGCAGCTCACGGGCGTCTTGCCCCAGACGGTGACGGTGGCGCGGGCGCGCTCGGCGGCGGCCTCGTCCGTGGCGTGGCCCCGGACGACCTCGACGAGCGGCAGCAGCGGCGCCGGGTTGAAGAAGTGCAGGCCGAGAAAGCGGCCGGGGTGGCGCAGGGCGCCCGCGATGGCGGTGACCGGCAGCGAGGAGGTGTTGGTGGCGAGCAGGCAGTCGCCGGGGACGACGGCCTCCAGCTGGCCGAACAGCTCCTGCTTGACGTCGAGTCGTTCGACGACCGCCTCGACGACGAGTGCGGCGTCGGCGAGTTCGGCGAGCCGGGCGGCGGGCCGCAGCCGCTTCTGGGCGGCGTCGCGCTCGGTGGCGGTCATCCGGCCCTTCGCCACGAGCCGGTCCAGCCGTCCGGCCACGGCCAGCGCGGCCTCCTCCGCACGGCCGGGCACCGCGTCGTACAGCCGCACCGGATGGCCGGCGACGAGCGCGACCTGCGCGATTCCCTGGCCCATGGTGCCGGTGCCGACGACGGCCACGGTCCGGGACGGCTCGACGGCGGCCGGTCCGGCGGCGGGCTCGACGGCGTCGGCGGGAGCTGCGGCGGCGGTCATGACGATGATCCTCCCCGATGAGTTGTCCACAGGTTCGCCGGGCCCTCTTGTCCCGACCGATCGTTCGGTTACTGTATCCATCGGGGGTGTTCCCCCGCACAGTTCTCCCCGCGCCGTTTTCCGTACCGGACCCCGTACCGGAGCCCCGCTCGACGAGGAGTTGGTCTGACGTGACCGCCGGACTCACCACCGCCCAGCTGATCGAGAAGCACCGCCCCACGCTCGACCAGGCCCTTGAGGCCATCCGCACGCGCGCCTACTGGTCGCCGTACCCGGAGCACCCGAAGGCGTACGGCGCGGAGGGCGTGCCGGGCAGCCTGGGCGCGCCCGAGGGTCAGGCCGCCTTCGACGCGCTGCGCGGGCAGCGCTTCGAGCTGGACCAGCCGGGTTCCGAGGGCTGGGCGGGCTCGGAGGTCTCGCCGTACGGCCTGGAGCTGGGCATCGAGTATCCGCACGCCGACGTCGACGCCCTGCTGCCCGCCATGCGCGCGGCCATGCCCGAGTGGCGCGAGGTCGGTCCGCTGGCGCGGGCGGCGGTCTGCATGGAGATCCTCGCCCGGATCAACGCCCGGACGCACGAGTTCGCGCACGCGGTCATGCACACCAGCGGCCAGGCGTTCATGATGGCGTTCCAGGCCGGCGGCCCGCACGCCCAGGACCGCGGCCTGGAGGCCGTCGCCTACGCCTACACCGAGCAGGTCAAGGCAGCGCCGGAGTCGGCGGAGTGGGTCAAGCCGCAGGGCAAGCGCGATCCGCTGAAGCTCGACAAGCGGTTCACGCCCGTACCGCGCGGCGTCTCCCTGCTCATCGGCTGCAACACCTTCCCCACCTGGAACGGCTACCCCGGCCTGTTCGCCTCGCTCGCCACCGGCAACGCCGTGCTGGTCAAGCCGCATCCGCGCGCCGTCCTGCCGCTCGCGCTGACCGTGCGCATCGCCCGCGAGGTGCTGAAGGACGCCGGGTTCTCCGCCGATCTGGTGGCGCTGGCCGCCGAGCGGGACGGCGAGGGCATCGCCAAGACCCTGGCCGTGCGCCCGGAGATCCGCATCATCGACTACACCGGCTCCACCGCCTTCGGCGACTGGCTGGAGGCCAACGCCCGCCAGGCGCAGGTCTTCACGGAGAAGGCCGGCGTGAACACCGTGCTCGTCGACTCCACCGACGACTACAAGGGCATGCTGTCCAACCTGGCCTTCTCCCTGTCGCTCTACAGCGGCCAGATGTGCACCACCCCGCAGAACCTCCTGATCCCGCGCGAGGGCATCGGCACCGACGCCGGCCACAAGTCGTACGACGAGGTCGTCTCCGACCTGGCGATGTCCGTCGAGAAGCTGCTGGGCGACGACGCCCGGGCCAACGCCCTGCTGGGCGCCATCGTCAACGACCAGGTCAAGGAGCGCATCGACGCGGCCGCCCGGTTCGGCGAGGTCGCCCTGGCCTCCCGCACGGTCGCCAACCCGGACTTCCCGGGCGCCACCGTCCGCACCCCCGTCATCGTGAAGCTGGACGGCGCCAAGCCGGACTCCGAGGCCGCCTACTTCTCCGAGTGCTTCGGCCCGGTGGCCTTCGCCGTCGCCGTCGACTCCACGACGGACGCGGTGGAGCTGCTGCGCCGCACGGTGCGCGAGAAGGGCGCGATGACGGTCGGCGCCTACACCACCTCGGCCGAGGTCGAGCGGCTGGTGGAGGAGGCGTGCCTGGAGGAGTGCGCCCAGCTCTCGCTGAACCTCACCGGCGGGGTGTACGTGAACCAGACGGCCGCCTTCTCCGACTTCCACGGCTCCGGCGGCAACCCCGCGGCCAACGCCGCGCTGTGCGACACCGCGTTCGTCGCCTCCCGCTTCCGCACGGTGGAGGTGCGGCGCCAGGCGTGACGCCGCACGCCGCTCGTTCCCCCGGGCTCATTCCCCCGGGGCTCATTCCGCCGGGCCGCCCCAGTGGAAGAGCGTCATGGCCACGCTCGTCGCCAGGTTGTAGCTGGACACCTGGGGCCGCATGGGCAGGGCGACCAGCCGGGTCGCCCTCGCCCGCAGCCCGGGTGAGATGCCGTGCCGCTCGGAGCCGAAGGCGAGCAGCGCGTCGTCGGGCAGGGTGAGGGAGCGGATGTCCTCGCCCTCGGGGTCCAGCGCGTACAGCGGCCCGGGCGGCAGTTCGTCGAGGGGCAGCCGCTCCACGGCCGTGGCGTAGTGCAGCCCCGCGCCCGACCGGACGGCGTTCGGGTGCCAGGGGTCGATGTCGCCGGTGGTGACCACGCCCGTGACGCCGAAACCGGCCGCGAGCCGCACGACCGCGCCCACGTTCCCGAGGTTGCGCGGGTTGTCCAGCACGACGACCGGTGCCGTGCGCGGCATGCGGGCCAGGCTTTCCAGGTTCCGCTCGCGCGCCGGCCGGTCCGCCAGTGCGGCCACGCCGGTCGGGTGCACCCGCGGCAGGAGCCCGCGCAGCGTGCGCTCAGGCACCTCGGTCAGCAGCGCACCGAGCCGTTCGACGAGGTCGGGGGCCAGTTCCGCGGCGAGCTCCAGGGAGGCCGCCCGGTCCGTGGTGAGCGCGACCCCGACGCGGGCGCCGAACCGCAGCGCGTGCTTGAGCGCGTGAAACCCGTCGAGCAGGACGGCGTGCGGTGCGGACGCGGCCCAGATCCGCTCGGCGTCGGTGCTTTCCGGGGTGCTTTCCGGGGTGCTTTCGGTGCTCACCGGCTCAGCGTACGTGCCGGTCGGAAGCCCCCCACCCGCCGCAGGAACGCGGTCGGCAGGAACACCGCGTCCACCACCACCATCGCCAGCGAGAAGAACGGCAGCCCCAGCGTCACGGCGATCCCGACGTGCTCGGCCATCATCACCGCCAGCAGCACGTTCTTCACCCGCCGGTTCAGCAGCGTGAACGGGAAGGCGGCCTGCACCGCCACCGTCCCGTAGCTGAGCAGCATCACGACCGTTCCATTGCTCGCCAGCGCGTGCGAGAGCACGGGCCAGGGCGCGAAGTAGTCGATGTGCATCGGGTAGTAGAGCGCGGTCCCGTCCTGCCAGCGCGTCCCCTGGATCTTGTACCAGCCGGCCGTGGCGTAGATGAGACAGACCTCCGCCATGATGACCAACAGGCCGGCGTTGTGCACGAGATGGGCGAGCGCGTCGAGGACCGTGCGGGGCTCCCCGGGCGCGTACCGCTGCACCGCCCACCACAGGGCCTGCACGAGCCAGAGGCCCCAGAGCACCGTCGCCCAGCCGAGCCCGGGCAGTGGCCCGTTCGCCGTCCAGTCCGGCGCGGGACGGCCGAGGCCCTGCGCGAGGGCCAGCGCCGACCCGCAGGCCACCCACAGCACGACGCCGGTGATGTCCCGGCCGGGCCTGCCGGTGATGTCCCGGCCGGGCCTGGCCGCGGCGGCGCGGCGGAGGCGGCGCGCGTCCAGCGACCAGACCCGCCCGCACCGGGTGAAGACCGTGTACATGGCCATGAGATGGATGACGTTGTCGCCGCCGTCGCCGACGAAGACGCTGCGGTTCTGCAGCGAGAGGACGCCGACCATGTGCAGCACGGACATCGTCCGTGTCCGCCAGCCGAGCATCAGCAGCAGGCTGACCAGGATGGCGAGGCCGTAGACGGTCTCGAACCAGACCGTTCCGTCGGACCACAGCAGCACGCTGAAGGCGTGGTTCTCGCCGAGCAGCTGACGCGCCATGCCCAGGCTCCACGGCGCGTCGGGGCCGTACAGCTCGTGCCGGTCGGGCCATTCGCGCAGCAGGTAGCAGAGCCAGGTGAAGGACAGCCCGATCCGGAGCACGGCCGACTGGTACGGGCCGAGGGACGAACCGGTGACGCGACCGAGGCCGCGCGCGAGACGGCGCCCGAGCGCGGAGCCGGGGGAGCCGGGAGAGGGCGGGGAGGCGGTGGCGGCCGTGGTGGCCGGGGCGGTGCTCATCGGGCGGTCACCTCCGCGTGATCGGCAGTGGTGACCGGCCACCAGCCCAGTTCCCGGTGGACCGGCTTGGTGTCGGTCTTCTCGTCGCTCCACGGCGGCGGTGCGATGGGCGCGGTGACCACGCGGACCTGGACCCGCTCGACCGGGCGGTCCGCGCCGGCGCCGCCGGAGGCGGTCAGCCGGGAGACGACGATCCGCCGGACGTACTGCTCGGACAGGCGCCCGCGCAGGCCGCTGGGCTGCTCGTTCGCGTCGTGGTACGAGGCGTAGAAGTCCCAGGCGCGGCGCAGTTCGTTCTGCTTGGTGTGGCTGGGGAAGGGCTGGTGCAGGATGCCGGCGCCGTCCTGGGCGGACAGGTCCGTCCAGGGGGTGACGGTGGTCCGGCCGCCGGGGCCGCCCAGCTCGGCACGGGCCTGTACGGAGACGTTCTGCTGGAGCGGGTTCGGGGCGAAGAACTTCCAGTTCTGTTCGAACTCCGGGTAGACGTAGTCGTCGATGGCCGCGGCGTGCTGCTTGCTGACCGTGTTCGGCGGTGCCACGTGCAGGAAGACCATGGCCAGATGGACGGCCGTCGCCACCGCCACGACCGCCGTCCCGCCGGCGACGACGAGCCGCGCGGGCAGGGACAGCCCGGCGAGCCGGGCCAGACCGTCACCCTCGTCGCCACCGCCCCGGGCGCCGTGCACCGCCGCCCCGGACGCCTGGGCCGGCACGGCGCCCGCAGCGCCCGCCGCCCCTGTGGCCTCCGCCGCCTCCGTGGCCTTCATGGCACGCCCCGCTCCCGCTCGCCGCATTCCGTCTCTCCTGCCGGGCCCCGCCCGTCCGCCGTGCGGCCGTGGACGGCCTCCGTCCGGTCGGGGCTGCCTCACCGTACCGACGCGGCCCCGCAAGGCCCAGCGCCGCGGGCGGCGCGGGTCGTCCACAGGCGGCCCGGCCCGGGGGACCGGTTGTCCACAGGGGCCGGTCCGGCCTTGACACGCCCAGGGGAGCACTTCACCATTGAACCGAACGATCGGTCGGTAGGGAGTTCGACGAGCGAGGGGGCACGGCATGACGACGACGGCGCCGGAAGCGGAAGGCCGGGAAGCCGCGCTGAGCGCGGTGTTCGACGCCACGGTGGCCGCCGACGAGCGCGTGGAGCCCCGGGACTGGATGCCCGACGCCTATCGCGCCACGCTCGTCCGGCAGATCGCGCAGCACGCCCACTCCGAGATCATCGGCATGCAGCCCGAGGCCAACTGGATCACCCGCGCGCCCTCGCTGCGCCGCAAGGCGATCCTCATGGCCAAGGTGCAGGACGAGGCGGGCCACGGCCTCTACCTCTACAGCGCCGCCGAGACCCTGGGCACCGGCCGCGACGAGCTGCTCGACAAGCTGCACGCGGGCCGCCAGCGCTACTCCTCGATCTTCAACTACCCCACGCTGACCTGGGCGGACGTGGGCGCGATCGGCTGGCTCGTGGACGGCGCGGCGATCACCAACCAGGTGCCGCTCTGCCGCTGCTCCTACGGCCCGTACGCCCGCGCGATGATCCGTATCTGCAAGGAGGAGTCCTTCCACCAGCGCCAGGGGTACGAACTGCTGCTGGCGCTCAGCCGGGGCACCGAGGCCCAGCACGCCATGGCGCAGGACGCGGTCGACCGCTGGTGGTGGCCGTCCCTGATGATGTTCGGCCCGCCGGACGACGAGTCGGCGCACTCCGCGCAGTCCATGGCCTGGAAGATCAAGCGGCATTCCAACGACGAGCTCCGCCAGCGGTTCGTGGACATCTGCGTCCCCCAGGCGGAATCGCTCGGCCTGACCCTGCCCGACCCCGACCTGCGGTGGAACGAGCAGCGCGGGCACTACGACTTCGGCGCCATCGACTGGGACGAGTTCCACGAGGTGCTGCGCGGCAACGGCCCCTGCAACGACCAGCGGATAGGTCAGCGCAGGCGGGCTCATGAAGAGGGCGCCTGGGTGCGCGAGGCGGCCGCCGCGTACGCGGCCCGGCACGGAGAGGGTGTGGCATGACCAGCACGGAGTGGCCGCTGTGGGAGGTGTTCGTGCGCAGCCGGCGCGGTCTGTCGCACACCCACGCGGGAAGCCTGCACGCGCCGGACGCCGAGATGGCCCTGCGCAACGCCCGGGACCTCTACACCCGGCGCGGCGAGGGCGTCTCGATCTGGGTCGTGCCCTCCGCCGCGATCACCGCTTCCTCGCCGGACGAGAAGGACCCGTTCTTCGAGCCGGCCGCCGACAAGCCCTACCGCCACCCGACCTTCTACGAGATCCCCGAAGGGGTGCGGCACCTGTGAACCGCGGACCCGTGACCGCCGCCCTCGCGCTGGGCGACGACGCGCTCGTGCTCTCCCACCGGCTGGGGGAGTGGGCCGGGCACGCGCCCGTCCTGGAGGAGGAGGTCGCGCTCGCCAACATCGCCCTCGACCTGCTCGGCCAGGCCCGCACCCTGCTCTCCCTCGCCGGCGACGAGGACGAACTCGCCTACCTCCGCGAGGAGCGCGCCTTCCGCAACGTCCAGCTGGTCGAGCAGCCCAACGGCGACTTCGCCCACACCATCGCCCGCCAGCTGTACTTCTCCACCTACCAGCAGCTGCTGTACGCGGAGCTGGCCGCCGGGGAGGGGCCGTTCGCCCCGCTGGCCGCCAAGGCCGTCAAGGAGACCGCCTACCACCGCGACCACGCCGAGCACTGGACACTCCGGCTCGGCGACGGCACCGAGGAGAGCCACCGGCGGATGCAGACCGCCCTCGACGCCCTCTGGCGGTACACCGGCGAGCTGTTCGAGCCGGTCGAGGGCGTCGACGCCGACTGGCCCGCCCTGCGGGACACCTGGCAGGCCCGGATCACCGCGATCGTGGAGCAGGCCACCCTGACCCTGCCCACCGGCCCGCAGGCCGGCTCGTGGGCGGCCGGGGCCGGCCGGCAGGGCGTGCACACCGAGCCGTTCGGACGGATGCTCGCCGAGATGCAGCATCTGCACCGCAGTCACCCGGGGGCGACATGGTGACCGCCCCGACGCCCCTGGACGGCCCCACCCCGCTCGAGGAGGAGCTGCGGGCCCTGGCGGGGGCCGTGCCCGATCCGGAGCTGCCCGTCCTCACCCTCGCCGAGCTGGGCGTCCTGCGCGGCCTGCACCTCACCGGCCCCGGCCGCGTCGAGGTGGAGCTCACCCCCACCTACACCGGCTGCCCGGCCGTCGAGGCGATGGCGGCGGACATCGAGCGCGTGCTGCGCGAACACGGCCAGGCGGAGGTCTCCGTGCGCACGGTGCTCTCCCCCGCCTGGTCCACGGACGACATCACCGACGAAGGGCGGCGCAAGCTGGCCGAGTTCGGCATCGCGCCCCCGCGCACCGGCCCCCGGCCGACCGGTCCCGTCCCGGTCGGGCTCGGCCCCACCCGGCTGGCCGGCCGGCCCGCCACGGAGCCGGCGGAGCCCGTGCGCTGCCCGCACTGCGGCTCCACCGACACCACCCTCCTCAGCCGTTTCTCCTCGACCGCGTGCAAGGCGCTGCGCCGCTGCGAGGCGTGCCGCGAACCGTTCGACCACTTCAAGGAGTTGTGATGGCAGCGGCCCGCCATGGCGCCTTCCACCCCCTGCGGGTGACGGCCGTCGAACCGCTCACCGACGACTCGGTCGCCGTCACCCTCGCCGTGCCGCCCGAGCTGCGCGAGGACTTCCGCCACCACCCCGGCCAGCACCTCTCCCTGCGCCGCGTCCTCGACGGCGCCGAGATACGCCGCACGTACTCCATCTGCGGCCCCGCCTCCGGCCCCGGCGGCCCCGGGCCCGAGACGCTGCGGGTGGGCGTGCGCCTGGTCGACGGCGGCGCGTTCTCCACCTACGCGCTCAAGGAACTGACCACCGGGGACACCGTCGAGGTCATGGCACCGGCCGGCCGGTTCACGCTGGCGCCCCGGCCCGGCCACTTCGCGGCGGTCGTCGGCGGCAGCGGGATCACACCCGTCCTGTCCATCGTCTCGACCCTGCTCGCCCGGGAACCCGAGGCTCACTTCACCCTGATCCGCAGCGACCGCACCACCGCGTCGACGATGTTCCTCGACGAGGTCGCCGACCTCAAGGACCGCTATCCCGACCGTCTCCAGCTGGTCCAGACGCTCTCCCGGGAGGAGCAGCAGGCGGGCCCGGCGTCCGGGCGGCTGGACGAGCGGCGGCTGACCGAGCTGCTGCCCGCGCTGCTGCGGGTGGCGGACGTGGACGGCTGGTTCCTGTGCGGCCCGCACGGGCTGGTGGAGGCGGCCGAGCGGGCGCTTCGTGGCCTCGGGGTGCCCCGGGACCGCGTCCACCAGGAGATCTTCCATGTGGCCGAGGCCCCGGCGGCGCAGCCCCCGGGCGGGCCCGTCCCCGCCCCCTCGCACAGCACGGTGACCGCCAAGCTCGACGGCCGCGCCGGCAGCTGGCCCGTGCGCGACGGCGAGTCCCTGCTGGAGACCGTGCTGCGCAACCGCGCCGACGCGCCCTACGCCTGCAAGGGCGGGGTGTGCGGCACCTGCCGGGCGTTCCTGGTCTCGGGCGAGGTGCGGATGGACCGCAACTTCGCGCTGGAGGAGGAAGAGGTCGACGCGGGATACGTGCTGGCCTGCCAGTCCCATCCGGTCACCGAGCAGGTGGAGCTCGACTTCGACCGCTGAACACCCGCTGAACGCCCGCTGAGCGACCACTGACCGTCCGCTCCCGCACCGTTCCCTGTTGCGGCCGCCTGCCCTAAGGTGACGCCCCGTCAGAGAGCTCCGTCAGGACGCTGACGGCCGGGAGGGACGGGACAGTGGACTTCACCTTCACCGAGGAACAGCAGGCCGCCGCCGAGGCCGCCGCGGCCGTCTTCTCCGACGTCGCCCCGGACGGCGTGCCCAGCCCGGTCGAGGTCCCCGGCGCCGTCGCCGAGGACTTCGACCGGGAGCTGTGGCGACGGCTGGTCCGCGCGGACCTCGTCGGCCTGACCGTCCCCACCGAGCACGGCGGCGCGGGCCTCGGCCCCGTCGCGCTGTGCCTGGTGCTGCGCGAGGCCGCGAAGGTGCTGGCCCGCGTCCCGCTCCTGGAGGCCGGCGCGACGGCCCTCGTCCTCGCCCGGTACGGCGGCGAGCGCACCGCCCGGCTGCTCGCGCCGATCGGGCGTGGCGAACTCGTCGTGACCGTCGCCGGCAACGGCCGCACCGGCCACGACCCGGCCGAACTGGCCGTCTCCGCACGCTCGGTGGGCCCGGAGGACTGGCTGCTCGACGGCGTGCAGACCGCCGTGCCCTGGGCGTACGGCGCGGACCGCGTGCTGCTGCCCGCCCGCGCCGGCGACGGCCGCACCGTCCTCGCCCTCGTCCCGGCCGACGCCCCGGGCCTCACCCTCGCCGAGCAGGTCTCCACCAGCGGCGAACGGCTGGCCGAGATCACCCTGGACTCGGTGTGCGTGGACGACGCGGAGGTGCTCACCGCCTGCCACGCCTGGGAGTGGCTGCGCGGCCTGCTGATCACCGGCACCTGCGCCCTCGCCCTCGGGCTCGGCACGGCGGTCTCGCGGATGACCGGCGAGTACACGAGCAAGCGGGAGCAGTTCGGCCACCCGATCGCCACGTTCCAGGCGGTCGCCGTCCAGGCCGCCGACCGCTACATCGATCTGCGGGCCATGGAGGCCACCCTCTGGCAGGCCGCCTGGCGCATCGAGACGGACGCCCCCGGCGACACGGGCCTCCCGGTCGCGGCCGACATCGCGGTCGCCAAGATCTGGGCATCGGAAGGGGTGCGCCGCGTCGTCCAGACCGCCCAGCACCTGCACGGCGGCTTCGGCGCCGACACGGACTACCCGCTGCACCGCTACCACGCGTGGGCCAAGCAGCTGGAGCTCTCCCTGGGCCCCGCGGCCGCCCACGAGGAGGCCCTCGCCGACCTGCTCGCTTCGGACACCGCTTGAGGGGTTGCGGCCGGTCCGGCACCGCCGCCGGCCGCACCGGGCCGAGCACCACCGCGGCCAGGATGCGGCGGCACCCGCGACCGCCGCGACCCGCGCGCCGGCCCCGGACCGCCGGGAAAGGCGCCGGCTAGATCACGGCGCCCGGAGCGCCGTCCGCGCCCACGACCGGGCGGCCGGCGGCCTCCCACGCCTGCATGCCGCCGTCGACGTTCACCGCGTCCAGGCCCTGCTGGGCCAGGTAGGTGGTGACCTGCGCGGAACGGCCGCCGGAGCGGCAGATGACGTTGATCCGGGCGCCGTCGGGCGCCTTCTGGGTCAGCTCGCCGAAGCGGGCGACGAAGTCACTCATCGGGATGTGCAGCGCGCCCTCGGCGTGCCCCGCGTCCCACTCGTCGTCCTCGCGCACGTCCAGCAGAAAGTCGTCCGACGCGAGCACGTCGACGCCGACAGTGGGGACTCCGGATCCAAATCGCATGACTCCGACGCTACCCGACCAGCGAGGCCAGACAGGCCTCCCGCTCGGCGATCTGCGCCAGCAGGCCGTCCGCGATCTCGGCGAGCAGCCCGTCCGGGTCGTCCGGCGCCATCTTGATCATCGCGCCGATCGCGGAGCCCTCCAGCTCGGCCGCCAGCTCCGAGAGCATCTCCTTGCGCCGGGCCAGCCATTCCAGCCGCGCGTACAGCTCCTCGGCCCGGCTCGGCCGCCGCTGGGCCGGCAGCGGACCGGCCGCCCACTCCTCGGCCAGCTCCCGCAGCAGCGCCTCGTCGCCGTCGGCGTAGGCGGCGTTCACCCGGGCCAGGAACTCCTCGCGCCGCTGCCGGTCCGCCTCGTCCCCGGCCAGATCCGGATGCGCCCGGCGGACCAGTTCCCGGTAGGCCCGGCGCGCGCCGTCGCTCGGTCGCACCCGCTTCGGCGGCTGCACGGGCTGCTCGGTCAGCATCGCCGAGGCCTCCGGGGACAGCCCGTCGGAGTCCAGCCAGCCGCCGAACAGCTCCTCCACCGCCGGCATCGGCTGCACCAGCGCCCGCGCCTCCCGCGCCCGGCGCTGGTCCTCCGCGTCGCCCGAGCGCGCGGCGACGGCCTCGGCGATGCACGCCTCCAGCTCGTCCAGGCGCGCGTACATCGGGCCGAGGCGCTGGTGGTGCAGCCGGGAGAAGTTCTCGACCTCCACCCGGAACGTCTCCACGGCTATCTCGAACTCGATCAGCGCGCCCTCGGCGGTCCGCACGGCCTGCTCCAGGCGCTCGGTTCCGGGCTCCTCGGACAGTTCGGCTTCCGGATTCATCACGCGCCCCAGACTACGAGCTCGCGAGCCTCCGGAAGCACTCGTTCCGGCACGCCCCGCCTAGACGCCGAGCTCCGCCGCCAGCCGTCCCGACCGGATCGCCGCGACCAGCTCCGCGTGGTCCCGCTCCATCCGGTCCGCGTAGCCGGCGGCGAAGGCGGCGACCGACTCCTCCAGCTCCTCCGACTTGCCGCAGTAGCCGGCGATCAGCGAGGGGTCGGCGCTGTGCGCGTGCGCCCGCGCCAGCAGCGCGCCCGTCATCCGGCCGTAGTCGTCGATCTCGTCCGGGCCCAGCGCCGCGGCGTCCACGCTGCCCTTGCGGTTGCGGAACTGCCGCACCTGGTAGGGCCGGCCGTCGACCGTCGCCCAGCCCAGCAGCACATCGCTGACGACCTGCATCCGCTTCTGCCCGAGCACCACGCGCCGCCCGTCGTGCCCCGCATCGGAGGCGGGGAACGCCGAAAAACCCGCCTTGTCCGCGTACGGCAGCAGCACCGAGGGCCGGGCCTCCTTGACCTGGAGCACCAGGGCCTCGCCCCGGTGGTCGAGCAGCAGCACCACGTACGAGCGCAGGCCCACGCTGCCCGTGCCGACCACGCGGAAGGCCACGTCCTGCACCTCGTACCGGGCCAGCAGCGGCAGCAGCTCCGCCGGCAGCGTCTCGCGGTACTCCCCCAGCGCCAGCGCGACCGCCGCCGCCTCGGCGTCCGGCACCCGGCGCAGCACGGGCGGGGCGTCGACGAAGCGCCGGCCGCCCTCGCCGTCCTTCTCGGTCGACCGCGCGGCGAAGCGCGCGCTGGTGTTCCGGCGGGCCTTCTCGGCGACCCGCTCCAGGGTGCCCAGCAGCTGGTGGGCGTCCGCGTGCGAGACGAGCTCCTCGTCGGCGATCGCGTTCCAGGCGTCGGCGGCCGGCATCCGGGCCAGCAACCGCATCGTGCGCCGGTAGGCGCCGACCGCGTCCCGGGCCGCGGCCCGGCACACGTCCTCGGCCGCGCCCGCCTCCCGGCCGGCCAGCACCAGCGAGGCGGCCAGCCGCTTCACGTCCCACTCCCACGGCCCGTACAGGGTCTCGTCGAAGTCGTTGAGATCGATGATCAGTTCGCCGCGGGCGTCGCCGTAGAGCCCGAAGTTCGCGGCGTGCGCGTCCCCGCACAACTGCGCGCCGATCCCGGTGACGGCCGTGTCCGCCAGGTCGTGTCCCATGAGTCCGGCCGTGCCGCGCAGGAACGCGAAGGGCGAGGCCGCCATGCGGCCCACCCGGATCGGCACCAGCTCCGGCAGCCGCCCCGCGTTCGAGGACTCGACCGTCTCCACGGCCCCGGGCCGCCCGGCGGCGGCCTCCCAGCGCGCGTGCGCCGCCCGCGGCACCCGCTCCCGCAGCGCCTTCCCGGCGGCCTTCGCCCCACCCCTGGCCCGGCCGGCCTTCCCGTCCGGCCCGGCCGGCCTCGCGAAACCCGGTACGTACGGCAGTCGTGACACGTCCGCCACCTCCCCCTTCGCCGTTCGACTGGGCCCAGACCGTATCGGGAGGAACCGGGGTAAAACAAAGACTCCGCAGGTCATAAGACCTGCGGAGTCCTTTGGTGCGCGAGGGGGGAGTTGAACCCCCACGCCCTTGCGGGCACTGGAACCTGAATCCAGCGCGTCTGCCTATTCCGCCACCCGCGCATGGGTGTCGTCTTCCGGGCCCCGCCCCTTCCCCGAACCTTTCGGCCCGTTTCCGGTGCGTTCGCCTTCCGACATCGAGAACATTAGCACGTCCGCGGGGGTGTCTTCACACCCGTCGTGCGCCCCCCGCCCCCGACGACCCCGGGCGGGGTCCGCGGAGACCGTTCCGGTTGCGGGACACTGGCTCTCGGGCGCCTCTACGATCCGTACGGGAAACGTGCGGGAGCACCGCCGGAGAGAACGCCCCTCCACGCGCGGGCGGACACGAAGGCGACACTCGTCACTCCTGGCGCCGAAGGGGAACCAGCTGTTTTCCCGACGCGTGGATACGATCAGTAAGCAGTATCAGGAACGACACTGAGCATCACAGACGTCACTGAGGGAAGGAGGTGCCCCGTGGGAGTACTGAAGCGCTTCGAGCAGCGACTCGAGGGACTCGTGAACGGCACCTTCGCCAAGGTGTTCAAGTCCGAGGTGCAGCCGGTCGAGATCGCGGGGGCACTCCAGCGGGAGTGCGACAACAACGCCACCATCTGGAACCGTGACCGCACCGTCGTCCCGAACGACTTCATCGTCGAGCTGAGCGCTCCGGACTACGAGCGGCTCAGCCCGTACTCCGGCCAGCTCGGGGACGAGCTCGCCGGCATGGTCCGCGACTACGCGAAGCAGCAGCGGTACACCTTCATGGGGACCATCAAGGTCCACCTGGAGAAGGCGGACGACCTGGACACCGGGCTGTACCGGGTGCGCAGCCGCACTCTGGCCGCGAGCGAGTCGCAGGACCCGCACGCCCGGCCGCAGGCCCCCGCCCCGCGCGGGGCCGGGGCGGTCACCCACGGGGCCGGCTATCCGCCGCAGCCCGCCGGGGCGCCGCCCATGCCCACGTCGCCGCCGCCCGGCGCGCGCCCCCAGCCGCGGACCGGGGCTCCCGGTCCGGGCACGGTCCCCGGCGCGCAGACCCGGCGGTGGATCGAGATCAACGGCACCCGTCACCAGATCTCCCGGCCCACCCTCGTGCTCGGCCGCAGCACCGAGGCGGACGTACGCATCGACGACCCCGGCGTCTCCCGCCGGCACTGCGAAATCCGGGTCGGCACCCCCGCGACGATCCAGGACCTGGGGTCGACCAACGGCATCGTGGTGGACGGACAGCACACCACGCGCGCTACGCTCCGCGACGGCTCGCGCATCGTCGTGGGCAGTACGACCATCGTTTATCGGCAAGCCGAAGGGTGAAGCGGGGGCAATGTCAGAGCTGACCCTCACGGTCATGCGGTTGGGTTTCCTCGCCGTACTGTGGCTGTTCGTCATCGTGGCCGTTCAGGTCATTCGCAGTGATCTGTTCGGTACCCGTGTGACGCAGCGCGGCTCCCGCCGCGGTGACGCGGGCCGGCCGCAGCGCGCGGCGCAGGCGGCCCCGCCGCCGCAGCGCCAGCAGCAACAGCAGCAGTCCGGCGGCCGCCGCGCCGACCGTGGCCGCCGTGGCGCCCCCACCAAGCTGGTGATCTCCGAAGGCTCCCTCACCGGCACCACGGTCGCCCTGCAGGGCCAGACGATCTCCCTCGGCCGCGCCCACGACTCGACCATCGTGCTGGACGACGACTACGCGTCCAGCAGGCACGCCAGGATCTACCCGGACCGCGACGGCCAGTGGATCGTCGAGGACCTCGGGTCGACCAACGGCACCTACCTCGACCGGACCCGGCTGACCACCCCGACCCCGATTCCGCTCGGCGCGCCGATCCGCATCGGCAAGACCGTCATCGAGCTGCGGAAGTAGTAGGACCATGACGACCGGAGGGTGGGCAGCGTGGCTGGGAAGGGGCTGTACCCGGAGCCGACGGGCGAGGTGCGCATGAGTCTGTCACTGCGCTTCGCCGCCGGATCGCACAAGGGCATGATCCGGGAGGGCAACGAGGACTCCGGTTACGCCGGCCCGCGCCTGCTCGCCATCGCCGACGGCATGGGCGGCCAGGCCGCCGGCGAGGTCGCCTCCTCCGAGGTGATCTCCACCCTCGTCACCCTCGACGACGACGTCCCCGGCTCGGACATCCTCACCTCCCTCGGCACGGCCGTGCAGCGCGCCAACGAGCAGCTGCGCGTCATGGTCGAGGAGGACCCGCAGCTGGAGGGCATGGGCACCACCCTCACCGCGCTGCTGTGGACCGGTCAGCGGCTCGGCCTCGTGCACGTCGGCGACTCGCGCGCGTACCTGCTGCGCGACGGCATCCTCACCCAGATCACCCAGGACCACACCTGGGTGCAGCGCCTGGTCGACGAGGGCCGGATCACCGAGGAAGAGGCCACCACCCATCCGCAGCGCTCCCTGCTGATGCGCGCGCTGGGCAGCGGCGACCACGTCGAGCCCGACCTGTCGATCCGCGAGGTGCGGGTCGGCGACCGCTACCTGATCTGCTCGGACGGACTGTCCGGGGTCGTCAGCCATCAGACGATGGAGGAGACCCTCGCCAGCTACCAGGGCCCGCACGAGACCGTGCAGGAGCTGATCCAGCTGGCGCTGCGCGGCGGCGGCCCCGACAACATCACCTGCATCGTCGCGGACGTCCTGGACGTCGACGGCGGGGACACCCTGGGCCAGCAGCTCAACGACACGCCCGTGATCGTCGGGGCGGTGGCCGAGAACCAGCTGCACATCAACGACAAGAAGGCCATGCAGACCCCGGCCGGCCGGGCCTCCGAGCTCGGCCGGCACCGCGGCGGTCCCGCGCAGGAGGGCCCCGGCGGCGGCTTCGGCCCGCCCGGCAGCGGCGACCCGTCCCTGGGCGGCATGGCGGACGGTTCCTTCGGACCGTTCACCGACGAGGACTTCGTCAAGCCCGGCCGCCGGCGCGGCCGCTGGATCAAGCGGTCCCTGATCATCGCGATCGTCCTGGGCGTCGTCGGCGGCGGCCTCTACGGCGGTTACTCCTGGACCCAGACCCAGTACTACGTGGGTGCCAAGGACAACGACCACCTGGCCGTCTACCAGGGCATCAACCAGGACCTGGCGTGGGTGAGCCTGAGCAGGCTCTATCAGGACCACCCCGAGATCGAACTCAAGTACCTCCCCGTGGACCAGCGCAGCCGTGTGATGGACACCATCGCGGTCGGCAGCCGGGACCAGGCCGAGAAGAAGGCCAAGGAGCTCGGCACGCTGGCCGGCGCCTGCAAGAAGGAGGACGAGCGGCGCAAGGCGGAGACGCAGCGCAAGGAGAGCGAGAAGCAGTCGGGTGACCGCACCGGTGGCGTGACCGGCACCGCCAAGGAGTCCGGAGCCGAGAGCCGGACGGAAACCCGTACGAACGCCGCCCAGGCCACCCCGGCGCCGAACCCCGGCCCCACCCTCAGCGAGGAAGAGCAGAAGTTGGTCCCGCAGTGCAGCACCGTTTCGCAGTGAAGCCGTAGGGGGCCGAGCCAGCCATGTCAGCGATCTCACCCATGCCGAACAACACCACCAACACCACCACGATCAGCACCGCGGGCCCGCCGAGCAGGCGGAACACCGAGCTCGCGCTGCTGGCCTTCGCCGTGGTCATCCCCTGCTTCGCCTACGCCAACACGGGTCTGGCCCTCAGCGGTGAGATGCCCTCCGGCATGCTCGGCTACGGCATCGGCCTCGGCCTGCTGGCCGGCGTCGGCCACCTGGTGGTGCGCAAGTTCGCCAAGTACGCCGACCCGCTGCTGCTGCCGCTGGCCACGCTCCTCAACGGGCTCGGCCTGGTGCTGATCTGGCGGCTCGACCAGTCGCCGCGGCTGGCCAACGACGCCAAGAACCTGGGCTACAAGTTCGTCGCCTCGGCGCCGAACCAGCTGCTGTACTCGGCCCTGGGCCTCGCCGCCTTCGTCGCCGTGGTGATCTTCATGAAGGATCACCGGGTGCTCCAGCGCTACACCTACATCTCGATGGTGCTGGCGCTGGTCCTGCTGATCCTGCCGATGTTCTTCCCGGCACAGTTCGGCGCCCGCATCTGGATCAGGATCCCGGGTCTGGGCTCGCTCCAGCCCGGCGAGTTCGCCAAGATCATCCTGGCGATCTTCTTCGCCGGCTATCTGATGGTGAAGCGGGACGCCCTGGCTCTGGCCAGCCGCCGCTTCATGGGCCTGTACCTGCCGCGCGGCCGGGACCTCGGCCCGATCCTGGCGGTCTGGGCGTTCTCCATCCTGATCCTGGTCTTCGAGACCGACCTCGGCACCTCGCTGCTGTTCTTCGGCATGTTCGTCGTGATGCTCTACGTCGCGACCGAGCGCACCAGCTGGATCGTCTTCGGTCTGCTGATGTCGGCGGCCGGCGCGGTCGGCGTGGCCTCCTTCGAGTCCCACGTCCAGGCCCGTGTCAACGCCTGGCTCGACCCCTTCGGGGGCTGGGGCAAGTCCCAGGCGAGCGAGCAGATCGCCAAGGCCCTGATGTCCTTCGGCTCCGGCGGCGTCTTCGGCTCCGGCTGGGGCCAGGGCCACTCCGACCTCATCGGCTTCGCGGCCAACTCCGACTTCATCCTCGGCACGGTCGGCGAGGAGCTCGGCCTGGCCGGTCTCATGGCCGTCCTGCTGGTCTACGGGCTGATCGTGGAGCGCGGCGTGCGCACCGCCCTCGCCGCCCGCGACCCCTTCGGCAAGCTGCTCGCCTGCGGTCTGTCCGGCGCCTTCGCCATCCAGGTCTTCGTGGTCGCCGGCGGCGTCATGGGCCTCATCCCGCTGACCGGTATGACCATGCCCTTCATGGCGTACGGTGGTTCGTCCGTCCTCGCGAACTGGGCCCTCGTCGCGATCCTCCTCAAGATCAGCGACACCGCGCGCCGCCCGGCGCCCGCCCCCGCCCCGTCCCCCGATGCCGAGATGACTCAGGTGGTCCGCCCGTGAACAAGCCCGTGCGCCGGATCGCGATCTTCTGCGGCCTGCTCGTGCTGGCCCTGATGATCCGCGCCAACTGGCTGCAGTTCGTCCAGGCCGACGAGCTCAAGAACAACAAGCACAACCACCGGCTCGACATCGCCCGCTACAGCCAGCCGCGCGGCAACATCATCGTCGACGGCAAGGCGATCACGGGCTCCGTGGAGACCGGCGGCATCGACTACAAGTACAAGCGCACCTACGAGAACGGCCCGATGTGGGCCCCGGTCACGGGCTACTCCTCGCAGCGCTTCGACTCGAACAAGATCGAGAAGCTGGAGGACAAGGTCCTCACCGGCGACGACGACCGGCTCTTCTTCAACCGCACGATCGACATGATCACCGGCAAGGGCAAGAAGGGCGGTGACGTGATCACCACCCTGAACAGCAAGGCCCAGGAGGCCGCCTTCAAGGGCCTCGGCGACAAGAAGGGCGCGGTCGCGGCGCTCGACCCGCGCACCGGCAAGATCCTCGCGCTGGCCTCCACGCCCTCGTACGACCCCTCGACGATCGCCGGGGCCAACGACGGCGAGGCGTACAGCAAGCTGATCAACGACAAGAACCAGCCCATGCTCAACCGGGCGCTGAGCCAGACGTACCCGCCCGGCTCCACGTTCAAGGTCGTCACCGCCGCGGCGGCGCTGGAGAACGGCCTGTACAAGGACGTCGACTCCAAGACCGACTCGCCGCTGCCCTGGTACCTGCCGGACACGGCGAAGCTGGAGCTGAAGAACGAGGGCAACCTGCCCTGCAAGGACGCCTCCCTGCGGGAGGCGCTGCGGGTGTCCTGCAACTCCGTCTTCGGCAAGATCAGCGCCGATCTCGGCAACAAGAAGATGATCGAAGAGGCCGACAAGTTCGGCTTCAACAAGCCCATCGACACCCCGGTGCGCGCGGTCGCGAGCATTTACCCCAAGGACAACCGCCCGCAGAACGCCATGGCCGGCATCGGCCAGGCGTCCAACCGCGTCACCCCGCTGCAGATGGCCATGGTCGCGTCCGCCGTCGCCAACAACGGCAAGCTGATGGAGCCGTACATGGTCGACAAGCTGCGCGCGCCGAACCTCAACGTCATCGAGACCCACCAGCCGAAGCAGCTGAGCCAGCCGGTCTCCGCGGAGAACGCGCAGAAGCTGCAGAGCATCATGGAGACGGTGGTCCAGAGCGGCACCGGCACCAGCGCGCAGATCAACGGCGTCACGGTGGGCGGCAAGACCGGTACCGCCCAGCACGGCGTCGACAACAGCGGCAACCCCTACGCCTGGTTCATCTCCTACGCCAAGACCGGTGACGGCTCGCCGGTCGCGGTCGCCGTCGTGATCGAGGGCGACAACGACACCGCCCGTGACGACATCGCCGGTGGCAAGCTCGCCGCCCCCATCGCGAAGAGCGTCATGGAGGCGGTGCTCAAGACGGAGAAGTGATCCGGTTCACCCGATCGCCGACCGACCGGCCCGAGATCACCAGCGGGTCGGTACCGGTCGTGTATCGGGTGCCGGTGGCGGCCGGAAGGGGCCGTGCGCGCCGGGTACGGTATGCCCGAACAGCACACCGCCGGACCCGGGCCGGTGCGGTCAGGTAAACGGAAGGGCTGGAGCTATGGAAGAGCCGCGTCGCCTCGGCGGCCGGTACGAGCTGGGCTCGGTGCTCGGCCGTGGTGGCATGGCCGAGGTCTACCTCGCGCACGACACCCGGCTCGGCCGCACCGTCGCCGTGAAGACGCTGCGGGTGGACCTCGCCCGCGACCCGTCCTTCCAGGCCCGGTTCCGTCGTGAGGCCCAGTCGGCCGCCTCGCTCAACCATCCGTCGATCGTCGCCGTGTACGACACCGGCGAGGACTACGTCGACGGCGTGTCGATCCCGTACATCGTCATGGAGTACGTCGACGGGTCGACCCTGCGCGAGCTGCTGCACTCCGGCCGCAAGCTGCTGCCCGAGCGGTCGCTGGAGATGACCATCGGCGTGCTCCAGGCGCTGGAGTACTCGCACCGCGCCGGGATCGTCCACCGGGACATCAAGCCCGCCAACGTCATGCTGACCCGCACCGGCCAGGTCAAGGTCATGGACTTCGGCATCGCCCGTGCCATGGGCGACTCCGGCATGACCATGACGCAGACGGCCGCGGTGATCGGCACCGCCCAGTACCTCTCCCCGGAGCAGGCCAAGGGTGAGCAGGTCGACGCGCGGTCCGACCTCTACTCGACCGGCTGCCTGCTCTACGAGCTGCTGACGGTCCGTCCCCCCTTCGTCGGCGACTCCCCGGTGGCCGTCGCCTACCAGCACGTGCGGGAGGAGCCGAACCCGCCGAGCACCTACGACCCCGAGATCACGCCCGAGATGGACGCCATCGTCCTCAAGGCGCTGGTCAAGGACCCGAACTACCGCTATCAGTCGGCCGACGAGATGCGTGCCGACATCGAGGCGGCCCTGGAGGGCCAGCCCGTCGCCGCCACCGCCTCGATGGGCGTGCTCGGCGCCGGCGGTTACGGCGAGGACCAGCCGACCACCATGCTGCGTTCGCAGGACCACGCGGGCGGCATGGGCCAGACCTCGATGATGCCGCCGGTCTCCGACGGCGGCGCCGGCTACGGCGGCGGATACGGCGCTTACGACGACGGCTCCGGCGGCGGCCGCCGGGGCGCGGGCGGCGGCAAGAAGAGCAACCTCTCGACGATCCTGCTGGTCGCCGCGGGCGTGCTCGTCCTCGTCGGCGCCATCTTCATCGGCAAGTCGCTCTTCAGCGGCGGCGGCAACGGCTCGCAGATCACGGTGCCCAGCCTGATCGGCGAGACGCTGGCCGACGCCAAGAAGCAGGGCGACAACGGCGACTTCAAGGTCGCCGAGGGCGAGGGCAAGTTCTGCGACCAGCCCAAGGGCAAGATCTGCGAGCAGAACCCCAAGGCCGAGACGAAGGCCGACCGGGGCAGCACGGTCACGGTGAGCGTGTCCAAGGGCATCGAGAAGATCTCCGTGCCGGACGAGCTCGGGGCCTCCTTCAGCGAGGCGAAGGCCGCGCTGGAGGGCAAGGGCTTCACCGTCAAGCAGAAGGCGCAGGAGTCGGACCGCACGCCGAACACGGTCATCGACCAGGACCCCAAGGGCGGCGACAAGGCCGAGAAGGGTGCGGAGGTCACCCTGACGGTGGCCACCCCGGCCGCGACCAAGACCGTCCCGCCCGTGACCGGCCAGCCGTTCGACGCGGCGAAGAAGCAGCTCCAGGACCTCGGCTTCGTGGTGCAGCGGCAGGACGAGGACTCCGACCAGCCGGCCGGCAACGTCACCCGGCAGAGCCCCGACGGCAACACCTCGGCCAAGCCGGGCTCCACGGTCACCCTCTTCGTCTCCAAGGGCGCGGCGAAGGCCACGGTGCCGAACAACCTGGCGGGCATGAAGCTCAAGGACGCCAAGAAGGCGATCACGGACGCCGGGCTGCGGGTCGGCGCCATCTCGGGCCCGGCGGACGACAACGCCGTCGTGGTCCTCAGCGACCAGCCCCCCGGCGCCCAGGTCGACAAGAACACCGCGGTCAACCTGACCACCATGGCCGGCACCGGTGGCCCGGGCACCACCACCGGCGGGCCCACGGGCGGCCAGGACGTCGGCGGCATCTTCGGCGGCTGGACGGGCGGCCGCAAGCACTGAGCCCGGATCGTACGACCGCGCGGAGCCCCGGTGTCCGAAAGGACGCCGGGGCTCCGCGCGTTCAGCGGAGTTCCGGGGGCGGCGTGCGCCTGGCGTCGACCCGCTCCGTGCGCTCCAGCTGCGCCCAGACGACATAGCGGTAGTCGGAGGTGTAGACGGGCGTGCAGGTCGTCAGGGTGAGGTAGCGGCCCGGGAGCGCCTTCCCGGACTCGCGGGGGATCTGGTCGAGGACGCGGACGTTGTAGCGCGAGGTCTGCTTCAGCTCGCTGTAGACCCGGTAGACGTACCAGACGTCGCGGGTCTCGAAGACGATCGGATCGCCGGTCCTCAGCCTGTCGATGTTGTGGAACTTCGCGCCGTGCCCGTCGCGGTGCGCGGCCAGGGTGACATTGCCCTTGGCGTCCCAGGGCATGGCCGACTTCACGGGGTCGAGGTAGTAGCCGGCGACACCCTCGTTGAGGACCTTGGTGCCGGTGCCGGGCTTGACCAGGACCTCGCCGTTGCGCATGGCGGGGACGTGCAGGAAGCCGATGCCGTCCTTGGTGTCGAGAGTGCCCGGGCCCTGCGGCCGGCCCGGGACGGCCTTGGCCCAGTTGTCGCGCACATGACTGCCCTGCCGCGCGGCCTCGCGGTCGGCGAGCACGTTCGTCCACCACAGGGAGTAGACGACGAAGAGTCCCATGATCACGCCGGCGGTGATGAGCAGCTCACCGATGACGCTGACGAAGGCGGCGATCCGTCCCCGTGCCACAGCCGTTCGTACCCCGATTCGGTGTTCCCGTGTGCCGCTACTCGACGAGGGCGTCCGGCTTTCCCTCGCTCCGGGGCCGCTCGTCGACCATCTTGCCCCACACGATCAGGCGGTAGGTACTGGTGAATTCGGGGGTGCAGGTGGTCAGTGTGATGTAGCGGCCCGGGCGCGTGAAGCCCGAACCGGGCGGCACAGGGCCGATGACCCGCACGTTCTCCGGCGACGTCTGATCCAGACGGCTTGTCATCTCATAGGTGTAGAAGGCGCTCGCCGTCTCCACCACGATCTTGTCACCCGGCTTCAGCCGGTTGACGTAGCGGAACGGCTCGCCATGGGTGTTGCGGTGGCCGGCGAGCGCGAAGTTGCCCTCCTTGTCCCAGGGCATCGCGGTCTTCAGCCCGCCGTCGGCGTAGTGGCCGACCATGCCCCGGTCGAGGACCTTGTGCTTGCTCACCCCCTGGGCGATGGGGGCCTTCACGTCGAGGGCGGGGATGTAGAGGATCGCGAATCCCTGGCCGGGGGAGAACCGCCCGGCGTCGCGGTCGTCGCCGCCCCGGCCCTGCTCCCAGCTGTGGCGCAGGTCGTCGGCGGCGCCTCCCGCCTGCTGGTGCGCCAGCACGTTCGTCCACCACAGCTGGTAGGCCACGAACAGCAGCATCACGACGCCGAGGGTGATGAACAGTTCGCCGACCGCCCGGCTCACGACGACGCCGACGCTGTCCCTGCGGGCCCGGGCGGCGCGCTGCGCGGCCTTGCGCCGTTCGGCGCGCCCCCCGGTCACGGGCGGCGGGACCGGCGCCGTGTACGCCGTGGCCGGGGCGGGCTCCACCCGGCGCAGCGTCAGCGTGGCGTCGTCCTGGAGCGGCACGTGGGGCCCGTACGGCCCGTAGGACGGTCCGTAGGGCGCTTCCTGCGCCCCGTACACCCCGTACGCCTCGTACGGCCCGCCCTGCCCGGAGGGATGGCCCTCCGGGCGGAGCGTGGTCACGCCCCGGCCTTGCCCACCACCGGAGCGAGGCCGGCCGATCGTTCCACGGCTCCGGCGTCGCCGCAGGCGACGAGCCAGTTGGCCAGCATGCGGTGACCCCACTCGGTGAGCACCGACTCGGGGTGGAACTGCACGCCCTCGACGGGCAGATCCCGGTGGCGCAGGCCCATGGCGATGCCTGTGTCGGTCCAGGCGGTGATCTCCAGCTCGTCCGGCCAGCCGGCCCGCTCGACGGCGAGCGAGTGGTAGCGGGTGGCGGTGAAGGGCGAGGGCAGGCCCTGGAAGACGCCCTTGCCCTCGTGCGTCACCAGCGAGGTCTTGCCGTGCAGCAGCTCGGGCGCGCGGTCGACGACACCGCCGTAGGCCACGGCCATCGACTGCATGCCCAGGCACACGCCGAAGACCGGAACCCCGGTGTCCGCGCAGTGCCGCACCATGTCGACGCAGACCCCGGCCTGCTCGGGCGCGCCCGGCCCGGGCGACAGCAGCACGCCGTCGAAACCGTCCTGCGCGTGGGAGAGCTCCACCTCGTCGTTGCGCCGCACCTCGCACTCGGCACCGAGTTGATAGAGGTACTGGACGAGGTTGAAGACGAAGCTGTCGTAGTTGTCCACGACGAGGATGCGCGCGCTCACCGTGCCACCGCCGTTCCGCCGCTCACCGGCATACCGTTGTCGACCGTCACGTCGTTGAACGGCAGCAGCGGTTCCGCCCAGGGGAAGACGTACTGGAAGAGGACGTAGACGATCCCCAGCACCAGCACCAGCGAGATCAGCGCCTTCACCCATGCGTTGCCCGGCAGATGACGCCAGATCCAGACGTACATGCTGTCCTACCCGCCGATGAGATCGGTCATTGCGACACCAGAGTAAGGGTCGGCACCCGTGCCGGGAGGGTCAGCCGGGCAAAGCGTCCGGCTTCCCGCGCCCGACCGGCCGCGTGTCCGCCAGGTGCGCCCAGACGATCAGCCGGTGACTGTGGCCCCACTCCGGGTCACAGGTCGTCAGCGTCAGATAGCGCCCGGGCCCCCGGTATCCGGCCTTCGCGGGCACCGGATCGATCACGCCGGTGTCCCCGGGCAGCGTCCGGTACGGCAGGGTGTCGACCCGGTACGTGAACCAGTCGGCCCCGTCCGTCAGCACCACCGCGTCGCCGGGGCGCAACCGGGGCAGGTCCTTGAACGGGTCGCCGTAGGTACGCCGGTGGCCGGCCACCGCGAAGTTCCCGGTCTCGCCGAGGCCGGCGGTGTCCGCGTAGTGGCCGAGCCCGCGCTTGAGGAGCTCGGTGCCGGTGCCCTGGAGGACGGGCTTGGCCCAGCCGGAGCCGAGGCGGGGGATGTACATGACGGCGAAGGCGGCCCCGTCGCGACGGCCCGGCGCGCCACCGGCTCCGCGGGCGCCGGCCTCGGGGCCCGTGGACGGACCGGAGGGCCGGCTCACGGTGTCCTCGCCGCCCTGCCCCGCGTCCGAGGCGTCCGGCTCCCCGGTTCCGGCCCCGGCCTGTGGCCGGTCCGGGGCCCCCTGCTGTTCCCGCCCCCGGTACGGGTCCCCGCCCGGGGCCGGGTCCGGGGCGCCCGGGCGGGCGGGGGCGTCCGTGGACCAGCGGTCCTGGAGCTTGCCGATCTCCGCGTCCATGGCGTGATCCGCGCGGACGCCGGTCCAGTAGAGGACATAGCCGACGAACAGGACGATCAACGCCCCGGCGGTGACACAGAGTTCGCTGAGCGTACGGACGACGAGTCGCACCCTCACCGGACGGACCCCCTCCCGGATTACCCCACGGGCTGTGCGTAGTGGAGAGCCACTGTGCCCGAGTAACCCGGAAGAGTCACCGCGTCGTGCTGGTCGACTTTCCAGCCGAGGCCGTAGGCGGCGACGTACTGGAGGTAGTTCTGGATCGCGGGGGAGGAGTCCAGGGCCTTGCGCAGCGCGCCCCGGTCGCCGACGGCGGTCACCTTGTACGGCGGGGAGTAGACGCGGCCCTGGAGGATCAGGGTGTTGCCGACGCAGCGGACGGCGCTGGTGGAGATCAGCCGCTGGTCCATCACCTCGATGCCCTTCGCCCCGCCGCGCCACAGGGCGTTGACCACGGCCTGGAGGTCCTGCTGGTGGATGACGAGGTCGTTCGGCTGGGGCTGCGGAACGCCGGGGATCTTGGCGGTGGCGTTCGGCGGGGCGTCGGTGAGGGTGACCGTCAGACCGGGCCCGGCGAGCGGCTGGGTGCCGGCGGCCTTCTCCAGGGCGCCGATCTTCTTGTTCTGCGCCTCGGTGTTGCCGTTGTCGCGGCGGGCGAGGGCGTCGACCTCGGACCGCAGGGCGGCGGCGCTCTGGTCCAGTTGGCCGTTGGTGCGGCTGCGCTCCTGGATCAGATCGGACAGCCGGAGCATGGAGGCGTCGGTCCGCAGGTTGGTGCCCTTGGCGGTGTTGAAGCTCATCCAGAAGATGAGGCCGGCGAGGGCGAAGACGCCGGCGGTCAGCAGCCGCACCGGCCGGAATCGCCGGGCGCGCGCGCTGGTGGAGTCGGCAGAATTGCTCAACGTACCCTTGTCCTCTCCGACGCCGCGGAAGCACTACGCTAACGGACGCCCGGGGGCGGGATCCGCTCCCGGTGCTCACCGTCCCGGCAGACCAGCCCACCGAGCAAACCCAGCGCGGTCACGCAGCGCATCGACAGGAGAGTCCCTCGTGCCGAAGTCACGGATCCGCAAGAAAGACGACTTCACGCCGCCGCCGGTGAAGCAGCAGAACATCAAGCTGACCACGGGGCGCCGCTGGGTGGCGCCGCTGATGCTCGCGATGTTCCTGATCGGGCTGGCCTGGATCGTCATCTTCTACGTGACGAGCGGCGACATGCCGGTGGAGTCCCTGCACAACTGGAACATCGTGGTGGGCTTCGGCTTCATCGCGGCGGGCTTCGTCGTCTCGACGCAGTGGAAGTAGGGGCCGGGTTATCCACACCCTCGTCCACAGTGGGGAAAACTCAGAAGATCTGTGGATAACTTCCGTGATGTTGACGCCGGTGTGACTGATCGCTAGCGCTGCGTATCGACGGCCGCATCGGCGCACATCAACGGAATCGCAGGTCAGATGCGTTCTCTACACCTCGAACGCATGTTCCCCACACTGTGCACAAGATCCGGGGCTTCTTGTGGACAACCTGAGCCGCCACTGGTGTGGGTGACGCCCCCGGATCGGCTCCCCCACCCGCCTCAGGGCAGCTGGAGCGTCCGTACGAACACCAGCGCGGCGATCGCCAGCAGCACTCCCCCGCAGGTGAGCCCCTGCACGAGCAGCCGCCGCCCGCGCGGCGCGTGCACCAGGCCGTAGGCGACCACCGTGCCCGCCACCAGACCGCCGACGTGCGCCTCCCAGGCGATGTTGGCCCAGGTGAAGGTGAAGATCAGGTTGAGCACGAGCAGCGCGATGACCGGGCGCATGTCGTACTTCATCCGGCGCAGCAGCACCGCCGTGGCCCCCAGCAGACCGAAGATCGCTCCGGAGGCGCCCAGCGAGGGCTGACGCGGATCGGCGATGAGATAGGTCAGAGCGCTGCCGCCCAGCCCGGACAGCAGATAGAGGGTCAGGTAGCGGGCGCGCCCGAGGGCCGCCTCCAGCGGCGGGCCGAGCCACCACAGAGAGAGCATGTTGAACGCGATGTGCATCGGGGCCTGATGCAGGAAGGTCGCGGTCAGCAGCCGGTACCACTGCCCCTGGGCGACGCCCTCCAGAGGGCCCTGCGGGGCGAGGGTCGCCTGGCCGAAGAGTTCGAGATCGTCCAGGAGCGTGTCGCCGGTGGCCAGCACGGCGATCCACAGCGCGACGTTGATCCCCAGCAGGACCTTGGTGACCAGGCGCGGATCCGCGGTGTGCGCGCCGCCCGCGATCGTGCGCGGCGCGGCGGAGTGCGCCGCCGACCGCCCGCCGCCGGGCCCGCCGCCCGAGCACTCCGGGCAGTGGAAGCCGACCGAGGCGTCGACCATGCACTGGGGACAGATCGGCCGCTCACAGCGGGTGCACCGGATGCCGGTCTCCCGGTCCGGGTGCCGGTAGCAGCAGACTGCCTGGTCGTTCATGCTCTCCCCTTGCCCCTGTCACGGGCGGACAAGCCCGCCCGGGTCCGCTGGGTCACGAGCCGCCCCGCCCGTTCCTACGTACGGGCGGGGCGCCGGGTTCCCGTGCGGGAGCCGGCCTCACGGCCGGACGCGGCTCAGCGGGTCTCGATGACGACCGACTCGATGACGACGTCCGAGAGCGGGCGGTCGTTCGAGTTGGTCGGGACGGCGGCGATGGCGTCCACGACCCGCCGGCCGGCGTCGGTCGAGACCTCGCCGAAAATGGTGTGCTTGTTCGTCAGCCAGGTGGTGGGGGACACCGTGATGAAGAACTGCGAGCCGTTGGTCCCCGGGCCCGCGTTGGCCATCGCCAGCAGGTAGGGCTTGGTGAAGGCCAGGTCCGGGTGGAACTCGTCGGCGAAGCTGTAGCCCGGGTCGCCGGTGCCGTTGCCCAGCGGGTCGCCGCCCTGGATCATGAAGCCGCTGATGACGCGGTGGAAGACCGTGCCGTCGTAGAGCTTGTCCGTGGTCTTCTCGCCCGTCGCCGGGTTGACCCACTCCCGCCGGCCCGTGGCGAGCTCGACGAAGTTCTTCACCGTCTTCGGAGCGTGGTTCGGCAGGAGCCGCACCTCGATGTCGCCCTGGTTGGTCTTCAGGGTGGCGTAAAGCTGCTCGGCCACGATCTACCTTCCATAGTCTTCACTGACGGCTAACGATCCTCGCACGGACGGGTTCGGGGCGAGTAGCCGACGAAATCCCGCGGGCGGCGGCGAACCGTGGCATTGTCGGGGGCGTTGACGGCCGAAGCTCCCCTGTGACCCGGATGCCCGCTCGCACATGCCGGACCGCCCGCCGGCAGGCATGATTTTCCACTGGGTGGAAAGGCGACAAACCATACGCCACCGAGGAGGAGGTTCTCGTGACCCGCAAGGACAGCGTGCGCGCCGCGACCAGCACCGCCAAGGACAGCGTGCGCCACGCCGCGGAGGTGGTGGCGCCCTACGCCGGCACGGCGAAGGACGCGGCCGCGCACTACGCGCACGAGGCCCGTGTACGCATCGCGCCCAAGGTCTCCCACGCCGCGCGGCAGTGCCGCGCCACCGCCGGTGAGCAGTACCACGCCCATCTGGCCCCGCGCATCGAGCACGCCCGCGAGGCCCTGCCGCCCAAGGTCGACCAGGCCGCCGCCCGCGCCCGCGCCGCCGCCGGACCCGTCCGCGACGAGGCGGTCGCCCGCGGCAGCGCCGCCCTCGCCGCGCTGCGGGGCGACGTGTCGGCCGAGGACATCGAGAAGCTGGCGAAGAAGCGGTCCCGCCGCTGCCGCGCGGGCCGGCTGGCCAAGCGGCTGACGGTCCTCGGCCTCCTCGCGGGCGGCGCCGTCGCCGTGTGGAAGTGGTGGGACCGGCAGTCCAACCCGGACTGGCTCGTCGAGCCCCCGGCCGCCACCGAGATCGCCGACCGGACCCCGCTGTCCTCGGTCGACGGCAGCGTCGGCGCCTCCCCGCTCGACCCCGAGGTCCGCGCCAAGCAGGCCGAGGCCGACCACCCGGCCGGCGAGGAGAACGACCTGCCCTGACGCCGGGGCCCTGCCGCCCCCGGTGACGACAAAACCCCTCCCACCGCGCGTTCGCGCAGGTGGGAGGGGTTTTTCCGGTGGAGCCTAGGGGAGTCGAACCCCTGACATCTGCCATGCAAAGACAGCGCTCTACCAACTGAGCTAAGGCCCCGTCGGGGACCAGACTACCCGGTGCCGGGAGTGTTTCCCGACCGGGTATCGCCGGGTGCCACCACTCTCCGTAGGATGCAGCGCAAGATTCGCGGCAGCGAAGCGAAGGGGAGAGCGAGATGGACGCAGCACAGCAGGAAGCCACCGCCCGCGCACGAGAGCTGCAGCGGAGCTGGTACGGGGAGCCGTTGGGGGCACTCTTCCGCCGTCTCATCGACGACCTCGGCCTCAACCAGGCCCGTCTCGCCTCCGTCCTGGGCCTGTCGGCGCCCATGCTCTCCCAGCTGATGAGTGGTCAGCGGGCGAAGATCGGCAACCCCGCCGTCGTCCAGCGGGTGCAGGCGCTCCAGGAGCTCTCCAGCCAAGTGGCCGACGGCACCGTGAGCGCCGCCGAGGCGGCCGAGCGGATGGAGGAGGTCAAGAAGAGCTCCGGTGGCTCGGTCCTCAACTCCACCCAGACGACGGCCAGCAGCGGCGCCCCCACCGTGCGCCGGGTCGTGCGCGAGATCCAGTCGCTGCTGCGCTCCGTGGCCGGCGCCGGCGACATCATCGACGCGGCCGACACCCTCGCTCCCACCCACCCCGAACTGGCCGAGTTCCTCCGGGTGTACGGCGCCGGAAGGACCGCCGAGGCGGTCGCGCACTACGAGGCGCACCAGAGCTGACCGGGCCGGGGCGGGGCCGGGGCGCGCGGGGGCGGCGCGGACGCGATGGGTGAGGTCTTCGCTGGGCGGTACGAGCTGGTGGACCCGATCGGGCGCGGCGGGGCCGGGGCCGTGTGGCGCGCCTGGGACCGGCGCAGACGGCGCTACGTGGCGGCGAAGGTGCTCCAGCAGAGCGATGCCCACACGCTGCTGCGCTTCGTCCGCGAGCAGGCGCTGCGCATCGACCACCCCCATGTGCTGGCGCCGCAGAGCTGGGCGGCGGACGACGACAAGGTGCTCTTCACCATGGACGTCGTCGGCGGCGGCTCACTGGCCCATCTGATCGGGGACTACGGGCCGTTGCCGCCCCACTTCGTGTGCGTCCTGCTCGACCAGCTGCTGTCCGGACTCGCGGCGGTGCACGCCGAGGGCGTGGTGCACCGGGACATCAAACCCGCCAACCTCCTTTTGGAGGCGACCGGCACCGGACGCCCGCATTTACGCCTCTCGGATTTCGGGATCGCCATGCGCAAGGGCGAGCCCCGGCTGACCGAGACCAACTTCGTGATGGGCACCCCCGGTTACTTCGCCCCCGAGCAAATGCTGGGCGAGGAACCCGACTTCCCGGCGGACCTCTTCGCCGTCGGCCTGGTGGCGCTGTATCTGCTCACCGGCCGGAAACCCGACGCCGAGGCGCTCGTGGAGAGATTTCTCGGGCAGGGCGTCCCGAACGCCCCCGAAGAGGTGCCCGCCCCCCTCTGGGACGTGATCGCGAATCTGCTGCAGCCCGACCCGTACGCCCGCTTCCGTACGGCCACGGGCGCGCGCAAGGCACTGGCGGCCGCCGTGGAGCTGCTGGCGGGCCCCGCCGAGGACGAGGAGCGCATCGAGGTCTTCGACCAGCTCGGCCCGCTGCCGCCCGGCTTCGGCCCGGACGGACCGGAGACCGGCCGCCGAACACCCGCCGGCCCGCCGCAGGCGCCTCCCCCGCCGGACCATCCCCCGACGCCGCCGCGCCCGGCCCCCGCACCGCTCGCCCGGCCCGTGCCGCCCCTTCCGCACACGGCTCCCCCGACGCCGCCGGCACCGGGGCCGAAGCCGGTGTCCGGACCCGCGCACGCGGCCCGCGGGCGGTCCGGGCCCTCCCCCGGGGTCGCGGCCGCCGTGCTGCTCGTCGCGCTGTTGTGCCTGGCCGCGGGGGTGTGGGCGCTCGTCCTCAGCCGCCCCGGATAGCGTTTCCTATTGCAATCACTCCATTTGCGACTGCAATGAAAACGACGGAGCCCCGGCCGTGTCGGCCGGGGCTCCGTCCCAAACTTCTGTGGCTCACACACCCGAACCTGCGGGCACGGAGTCGGTCGCCTCCGTCCACAGGTCCTGCTCGGCGCGATCCGCCTGGATCTGCCGGTACACGAGGAGCCCGCCGATGGCGGCCAGTGCGACCAGGAGCAGCTTCTTCACCGCGCGACCTCGTCTTTCCTTGACGTAAGGGGACCTCTGGTCGCCGATGATACACACCGACCGATACCGATCGGTGACCTGCGTCCGGTCGCCTGTCAGGTCCGGCGGCCGCCAACTACCCAAAAGCGATCGGCCCGGACGGAGAATTCCGTCCGGGCCGATCGACTCGGTGGGGCTAACAGGACTTGAACCTGTGGCCTCTTCCTTATCAGGGAAGCGCTCTAACCGTCTGAGCTATAGCCCCGCGCTGCACCGAAAGATTAGCGCACTTGGGGCCCAGTCCCAAAATCCGGCCTGCGGGACCGGGCCAAGGGGGTCCGCGAGGACTATTCGTCCTCGGCCAGCGTCAGCTCCACGCCGCCGACGAAACCGGCGGAGAGGTTGTAGACGAAGGCCCCCAGCGTGGCCAGGGCGGTGGCCAGCACCACGTCGATCACCGCGATGACCGTCGTGAAGATCAGCACGTGCGGCAGGGACAGGAAGGACTCCAGATCGAAGCCGCCGCCCTCGCTGGAGGCCGTGGCGTCACTGATCGTGCCGCCCAGGGCAGAGAAGACGCCCATGCCGTCCAGGACCGCCCACAGCACCGCCGCGGCCACGATCGTGCACACGCCGAGCGCCAGCGACAGCACGAAGCTGACCTTCATCACCGACCAGGGGTCGGCCTTCGACACACGCAGGCGCGCCGAGCGGGTACGCGGCACGGGGCGGGACACAGGGCGCGCGGGACGGGCCGCGCGCTGCTCGCCCAGGACGGGCTCCCTGGGGGGCGTGACGGCGCCCTTGGCGCCGTTCCCGGCCGGGGCCGCCGGAGCCTTGGCGGCAGGCTTCCCCGCGCCCTGAGCGGCGCCCTGAGCGGCCTGCGGGCCCTGCGCTTCTGGGTGTCGTTCTTGGCCGCAAGAGGAGTGCTCTTGCGGCACTCCGCCTTGCCGGGCGAGGTCAGGGCGCA